>JASJGT010000020.1:0-17900 GCA_033791405.1 Desulfuromusa sp. | reverse complement strand
TGAGCAGGATGTTATTATCACCTGCCAGGGTGGCGACTATACAAAAGCGGTTCACCCCCAATTGCGTGACAGTGGCTGGGACGGCTACTGGATCGATGCTGCCTCTTCGCTACGGATGGTTGATAATGCGGTCATTATTCTAGACCCGATCAACCGTGATGTCATCGATAGTGCTTTGAAAAACGGTTGTAAAGACTTTATCGGCGGCAATTGCACCGTCAGTTTGATGCTGATGGCCATTGGCGGGCTGTTCAACGCCGAGCTGGTCGAATGGGTCAGTTCTATGACCTATCAGGCTGCCTCCGGTGCCGGAGCCCCCAATATGCGTGAGCTGCTGACACAAATGGGAACTCTGGAGAGTTGTGTTGCTGAAGAGTTACAAAGCCCCGGGTCTGCAATTCTTGAAATCGATCGCAAGGTGACAGCAATGTTGCGTAGCGAAGAGTTTCCCAAAGCTGAATTTGGCTTTCCTTTGGCCGGCAGTGTCCTCCCCTGGATCGATCGCGAAGTGGAAGATGGTCAGAGTCGTGAAGAATGGAAAGGAATTGCTGAAACCAACAAAATTCTTGGCACTCAAACTCCAACGCCAATTGATGGAATCTGTGTTCGGATCGGTTCAATGCGCTGCCACAGTCAGGCCTTGACGATCAAACTAAAAAAAGATCTACCAATCGAGGAGATTGAAGCTCTGATCAGTAACAGTAACCAATGGGTTCAGTTGGTACCGAATAAAAAAGAAGAGACTCTGGAACAGTTGACTCCTGCTGCCGTCTCTGGGACTCTGACTATTCCGGTTGGTCGGGTGCGTAAAATGCACATGGGACCGGAGTATCTCTCGGTCTTCACCTGTGGTGACCAGTTACTCTGGGGAGCGGCAGAACCACTCCGGAGGATGTTGCGAATTCTGGCAGAGAAGTAAGTTTGTCCATCTTTAAACAAACAGCGCTCTCGACCAATGTCGGGGCGCTGAAGAGAAACCTGAAAAAGAGTAAACTTTTTGCTGTGAGGGGCCGAAATGTAAAGAGAAAGAACAGGAAATCTAAAATATGACAAAAGATATTATCAAACTGCTCATCCTACTCGTTGTTGTTGCTGCCATTATCCTGGGAATTTACTTTCTGGGTCAATCTGTCGACAACAAAAGTAAGTATCAGCATCCCATAACCAAGCCAGGTGGAAGCTGGTAAAAGAGCCCATCGGCAGGTCATCTCAAATTAGAATTTTTCCTCAATTTCAGGCAGATCCAAACCGAAGGCTTTGTGCAGAACCCGTACCGCCAGCTCAGTATATTTTGCATCAACCACGCAGGACACCTTGATTTCGCTGGTTGAAATCATCTGGATATTGATCCCCTCCTGCGACAAAGCTTCAAACATGGTACTCGCTACACCAGCATGAGAACGCATCCCAACCCCGATAATTGATACTTTAGAAATCTCAATATCGGAACTGACACCACGAGCCTTGATTTTTTCAGCAACCTCTTCAACAATTCCCACCGCTTTTTTACAATCACCTTTTGGCACAGTAAAAGTCAAATCGGTTGCGCCCTGATGAGAGATATTCTGAATAATCATATCAACGGTGATATTATTGTCACTCAACGGAGTGAATATCTGTGCAGAGATGCCTGGTTGATCCGGCACCCCAAAAATACTGATTTTTGCTTCATCCTTGTTATAAGCCACACCTGAAACCAGTACAGTTTCCATCTCCTGATCCTCCTTCATTACCAGCGTACCTTGCCCATCATGAAAACTGGAACGTACGTGAATGACAACGTTATATTTTTTAGCGAACTCAACACTACGAATTTGCAGAACTTTCGCCCCGAGAGATGCCATTTCAAGCATTTCATCGTAAGATATTTTTTCAATCTTTTGTGCTTCAGGAACCATCCTCGGATCAGTCGTATAAACCCCGTCGACATCGGTGTATATTTCACAAACATCTGCCTTCAGAGCAGCGGCGACAGCAACAGCTGAAGTATCGGAGCCACCGCGACCAAGGGTGGTAATATTACCTCCACCATCGGTTCCCTGGAAACCGGCAACAATAACAATTGTCCCTTTTTTCAAATCAGCGCGAATATTTTCATCTGCAATACTCTTGATTCGTGCTCTGGCATGAGCCTTATCGGTGAGCATAGGAATTTGTGAACCGAGATAACTGCGAGCATTGTAACCCATCGATTGCAGACACATCGACAACAATGCAATCGTCACCTGTTCGCCGGTCGAGACCAGGACATCATATTCACGGTCACTTGGAAATTCGGTAACTTCAGCGGCAAGAGCTACCAAACGGTTTGTTTCACCCGACATTGCCGAAACAATAACAACAACCTCGTTGCCCTCATCAAAGGTTTTGGCAACCCGGCTGGCAACATTGCGGATTCGTTCCACAGAACCCACTGATGTACCACCATATTTCTGTACTACCAGAGCCATAACAGTCCTCTTCCTCCTAAGAAAAGCCGACAAATCACAGAACCATTGTGAGTATCGGCATTTACAATCAATAAAAACATCAGGAATGTACTTTAATATCAGGAAAGTTAAGAGCGGTCAAAATGTTTTTCCCGCAAGAGTCCATTTAGATAAAAGTTGAGCCGATTGTTATAGCAATCGGCTCAACTTTTATCTAAATAACGATATTAAATCGTATCAGGAAAAATCAACTTGCTCTACGCTCCGCTCCTGTAAAACAGACTTTCCCCGCATTACGTACTGAATCAATACCAACCGTGACCCACCCACTGGAACGCTCAAATTGCTCAATCTGCTTCGAATTAATTAAGGTCGTCAGCAAAGCAGGACTGACATGATCTTTGACACCATTTCTATAAACAACATTGATTTGCATCTTCTGCCTGAAATATCCCATGTCTTGACCTCCCTTCTGGCAATCTACATTACACTTGTAAGGATAGCTGAACACCACATAAAGATCAACCCACGGTACAATTTTTCCTTTTGTTTATTAGCAACTTAGAACGGGAGAACCATTTGCCTTTTCTCAGTGGCAGCAAGGTCAAGAAAACCAGGTATTTATAAACAAATTATAAGTGGGGAGAAAGAACCAGAAAAGAGTCGTTATCAAACAGATGTGAGCTCTGAAGCGATGGCGGACATAACCCGTTCAACAATCAGAATGTGGGTCTCTTTTTTATCCTCCAACTCAAAAAGGTCGGAGAAATCAATGGGAGCACCAAAGCAGATACTTCCCTGTTGCCCAAACTTCAAAAACTTCCAGTGATTGATCCCGGATAGAGCTGTCGGAATTACCACCGGCCGATGTTCATAAATCAATTTTCCGACGCCACGATTTCCCGGTCCCAGCTTTCCGTCTTTGTGCCGGGTTCCTTCGGGGAAAAGCATCACTTTTTGCGTTTGCAGTAAATCACCTAAATGCTTTCCTGCCCGGATATCACGCCCCCGCTTGACCGGAAAAGCTCCCCAAGAACGATAAAGTGCCCCGATCAAAGGATTTTTGAACAGTTCCTCTTTAGCCGGAGCCCAGGTCATCTGCCAGGGATGTTTTTTGAGAACCGCTGCCGGAATAAAGACCGTATCGTACCCGGAAATATGGTTTGCTGCGAGAAGCACTCCACCATTGGCAGGAACATTTTCTGCGCCAATAACCTGAAATCGATTCAGAAAACTGGCATAAAAACCGATCACGACAGAACTGATCGTCACCCAAAAACGCCGGATAAAAGAGACTTCCAAGGACGAACTCCTTCAAGATTGTAACGTGTCAAATAAAAATGATGGCCTGATAAAACCCTTGCAGCCACCATAAACATCACTCATTATGGCTATCTCGTTTCACTCTATCATGAAATAAATAAATTTTGCTGAAAAGGATAAAAGTTATGGGTTGGTTATCAGGAGTTATTGGCGGAGGATTAGGAGCAATGATTGCCGGACCATTCGGTGCGGTTATGGGGGCTGCAATCGGTGCCAGCATGGGAAATTCCCAAAAGCTACCACAAGGAAGAGGTGGGTTCAACCAGTCCCAACAACGGCAGGCGATCTTTTTTACTGCGGCATTTTCCATGGTTGGTAAATTGGCCAAAGCCGATGGCAGGGTTTGCCCGGATGAAATTGCTGCGATTGAAAAAATATCCAAGGAAGCCCTTGGCTTAGATGATCAAACCCGAGCTTATGCCATCAATGTGTTTACCCAAGCGAAAGACAGGCCTGAATCTTTTGCCGATTATGCCCACCAGTTCGGCAATTTGTTCGCACAGGATCAACAACTCTGTAATTTCATGATGAGTTTTCTGTTTGAAGTGGCTATGGCTGATGGAGAACTGCACCCCCAGGAAGAGAACATGCTTTTGGAAGCGAAAACGGCCTTCGGACTACATGAAAGTATTTATCAGTCCTTACGCAGTCGCTATGTCGGTTTGCACTCATCGAGTGTCAGTTTGAGTAAGCATTATGAAAATCTTGGAGTATCAAGCAAGGCAACAGCAGCAGAAATCAAGAATGCCTACCGCCAGAAAGCAACTGAATTTCATCCTGATAAAATTGAAGGAAAAGGGTTGCCACCAGAGTTCATCAAGTTTGCCAATGATCAGCTCGCGGAGATCAATGAGTCGTATGATGCAATCATGGCTACAAAAAAATAAAAGGGGATCCCATGCCTGATTTGACCCATCTTACCGCCTGGAAAAATCTCCAGACACATTATCAGGAAATTGAAGCAATTCACCTGCGTGATCTATTTGCTGAAGATCCACAGCGCTTTGAAAAGTTTTCCCTGAAATTTGATGACATCCTTTTTGATTTTTCCAAACACCGCATCACTAAGAGCTCCCTGAAGCTCCTGATAGAATTGGCTGAACAATCCGGACTGCCAGAAAAAATTACAAAAATGTTTGCCGGAGAAAAAATCAATATTACCGAACAACGCCCCGCTCTCCATATTGCCTTACGCAATCGCAGCAATCGCCCGATTCTCGTCGATGGTCAGGATATTATGCCGCAGGTCAATGCGGTTCTGAAAAAAATGGAGGAATTCTGTGAACAAGTCCGAGGTGGGCACTGGCTTGGAGCAACCGGACAACCAATCAGCGACATTGTCAATATCGGCATTGGTGGTTCTGACCTCGGTCCATTGATGGTCTCTGAAGCACTCAAACCTTATGGGCATAAAAGATTAAATGTTCATTTTGTTTCCAATGTTGATGCAACCCACCTCACAGAAACCCTGCGTCATCTCAACCCTGAAACGACCCTTTTCCTGATCGCCTCAAAGACCTTTACCACTCAGGAAACCATGACCAATGCACATTCAGCAAAACAATGGTTGGTGGATCGAATCAAGGATAAGGATGCCGTAGCTCGCCATTTTGTTGCGATATCCACCAACCTTGAGTTAGTGAGTCAATTCGGGATCAATCCAGACAATATGTTTGTATTCTGGGATTGGGTCGGGGGGCGCTATTCACTTTGGTCCGCAATCGGATTATCCATTGCTCTCTATATCGGCATGGATCAATTTGAAGAACTCCTGGCCGGAGCACACGAGGTTGATGAACATTTCCGCACCGCAACTTTCGATAAAAACATCCCCGTCATCATGGGAATGCTCGGCATCTGGTACAATAATTTTTTTGCTGCTGACTCTCATGCCATTCTCCCTTATGACCAATATCTGCACCGTTTCCCTGCCTATTTTCAGCAGAGTGATATGGAAAGTAGTGGCAAAAGGGTAACCATTTCTGGAGAGCAGATTGATTACTCTACCGGACCAATCATCTGGGGCGAACCCGGCACCAACGGTCAACATGCTTTTTATCAACTGCTGCATCAGGGAACCAAGCTGGTTCCCTGCGATTTTCTTGCCCCAATTGAAAGCCAGAATCCCCTCGGAGAACATCAGAAAATCCTCCTCTCCAATTTCTTTGCCCAACCAGAAGCATTGATGAAAGGGAAAACTGCGGAAGAAGCACATGCCGAACTGAAGGCTGAAGGAGTTAGTCCGCAACAGATTGAAGACCTGCTTCCCCACAAAGTTTTCCCAGGTAATCGTCCCAGCAGTTCCTTTCTCTTCCAGAAACTCACGCCGCATACCCTTGGTTCGCTGATCGCTTTTTATGAGCATAAAATTTTTACTCAAGGTGCTATCTGGAATATCAATTCTTTTGACCAATGGGGTGTCGAATTGGGCAAACAGCTGGCAAAAAAAATCCTGCCGGAACTCGCTCCAGAGCAGCAAACTATCAGCAGCCACGACAGTTCAACAAATGGCCTTATCAATTGTTATCGACACCATTCATTCAAAAAATAAATTTAATTCTATGATCTTATTGATTTTCCCAATATACCTAGATAGAGTATTAAAAACGTCGTATTTAACCGGGAAAAGGAGACAGTATGGGAGAAGATCAAGGCGCGGGCTGCGTTAGGCCAACTGCAGCCGCTGCTATTGTCACGGAGGAAGTGTCAGAGGCTCAGGGAAATAAGCTATCAACTGCAATCAAAAAGGAGCGAACTATGGTTCATGTAGGACAAAAAGCACCTGATTTTACAGCACCAGGTTACCATAAAGGGGCTTTTGTTAATGATGTAAAACTTTCTGATTATCTGGGGAAATGGGTTGTTCTCTGTTTCTATCCGGGTGATTTCACCTTTGTTTGATCAACCGAGCTCTCGGCAGTTGCCGAGAAATACCCCAAATTTCAAGAACTAGGCGTTGAAATACTGTCGGTCAGTATCGACAGCATGTTCACCCATAAGATCTGGAACGATCAAGAACTCTCCAAAATGGTAGACGGTGGCGTCCCCTTTGCGATGTTATCGGATGCCGGCGGTGACATAGGCAAGCTCTTCGGCGTATTTGATGAAGCAGCTAAAGTTGAGAATCGAGGCCGATTCATTATCGACCCTGACGGCGTCATCCAGGGATACGAAGTGTTGACTCCTCCGGTTGGTCGTAATGTCAATGAGACCCTGCGACAACTTCAAGCCTTCCAGCTGGTCCGCAATACCAAGGGTGCCGAAGCGACACCTTCTGGATGGAGACCAGGAAAAACAACCCTGAAACCAGGGATTGACCTCGTTGGCAAGGTCTGGGAAGCATGGAAAGTTAGTGAAGCTGACGAATAATAAGGATCTGAACATTTAGTCCATAAAAAAGCCCTGGCTCACTGAGAACCGGGGCTTTTTTATGCCAACCGAAAATTCAAAAATATCTTTTATTCCGGGAAACGTGTATTGTATTAGAAACACGCCAGCACAAATCTCCTCAAAACGACCATCATTCTTCAAGCTCTCCGGAGATGACGTTCTTACAATGAAGACACCTAAGGTCGTTGAGGACGACATATCAATTGTCAAGCCAGCCCTGTAGATTCCGGCACTCTCCCTGGTTTTTATTGGCCATATCTTGGCTGAACCCAAGCAAGGGAGTAGTTCTATGGAAAGTACCACACTATCGATAGGTGATCCAATTGAAGGTCGCTGTACAAAATGTCGCAAAAATACTGATCACATCATAATCACTATCGTCGAAGAGAAACCCGGAAAAGTAGAATGCCAAACATGCTCTCGCCAGCACAAATACCGGCTACCCACCGTTCCAAAAAAAGCAGCCGTTCGCCAAGCCAGCAAGCCCAAGGATGCAGAACGTAAAGAATGGGAAGCGCTCCAACTGAGCACGGAAAACTCAAAAGCAAAAACCTATTCTATGACGGATAGTTACAAGATCAACACCCTGATTGACCACCCTGTTTTTGGTCTTGGCATGGTACAACGTATCATCGGCTCACAAAAGGTTGAGATTCTCTTTGAGGACGGCAGAAAAACGATGCGCTGCCAATAGTCCCTCTCGATCCATTGTGTTGTTAACCTTCATGGGATGAGTAGAAACCAGAGAGAAAAAGATGAAATGAAAGTTTGTGACCTGTGTGAAGGCCAAGCAAAGAAATCGCGAAATGGCAAGCCGCATGAACATTTAGTAGAAATTGGAGAGCTACGTATCTTTAAGGGACAAAAACCCCGGGGATTCAAGGAACAAGACTACCAGTGCCAGACATGCCAGGCAAAATTTACCCATAGTACCGATAATAACAATCTGGCGTGGACTCTCTGGCGCGGGTAATGGTACCGATTTTTTGTACGACCTCAACAAGCAAGAAAAGATGAAATGAATCAATGCTGGTGGCTTATAAATCTTTTGGCCACTCATCAAAGCGCTCCCTTGCTCCTTTGGACAATATCCGACCGAAGTTTTCCCGGTCGTAACTATATAAGCAATGTCGGATTGAGGTGTAGGGACTGAAGCTGCTTTCAGGGTTTTCGGCCAGGAACTGATCACGATAATCTCTGACCATTTTTAAATTCTCAACCAGACTTTTGTGCAGGTCTGCCCTTTTAAAATCACTATCCTGTTTCAGGATGTCTTGGACAAAATTGTCGACCTTGTAATCTTCAAACTCGAATTCTTTGAAAAAATGGCCTGCGACGCGCAGAAAATTGAAGGCATTGACCGTTTTTCCGCTGGCTGCCAGCGAGATTTCATCAATATTATCGGACAGTGAATCGCTGATTGGGTCTACCGTTGCCTGCTCTAATAGTTCTATTGTCGCATTGCGGATTTCTTTGAATTCCCGGTCAGCTAGCTCAAACAGGGCGGAAAGAACATTGATTCTGCGTTTGAGGTTATTAGGGATCGACTTTTTGTATTTGATTTTGTGATCCAGAACACTCCAAGCATCTTGGATCAAGGATCTTATCTGCACCTCGAAGGGAAACTTCCGGTATTTCGACAGGGAAGCATCCTCTTTGCTGGGCACAAGATCCATATGCAAGCCTTTATAACCGAACAAATCCTCAGTACTTTCAACAGCTGCAATTTTGTCGGTCACATCAATAATTTCGAAGTGACCCTTCAACACCTCGGACACCACGGAAATCTGATCTTCATAGAGGCAGACGATACGAATGCCTATCAGATCAGATAGATAGTCCTTGATCCTGTAAGTCTGTTCTTCTGCTTCGAGTTTACCCTGATATTTGCGTTGAAATTTTTTGATACATTCATCTTTATCCTTGATCCGCCCCTCAATTTTTGTCACCTCGCCAACATAAGACTTTTCTATCAATGCGCTGATAGCACTGATGTAAGTGTTTTTGGCCTCCTCAATCAGGGGCAAGTTGTTGTCGTAAAACTTTCTAAAAATACGTTTTTCAAGTTCAAAATCAAGAGAGCTCAATCGTAACTCCTTAACAGCTTATTCTGCAGCTATCTTTACTGGGCGATAGAGATTAACGGCATTTTTATAGAATACTTTTTCTGCCAGACTTTCACCCAGAGTTTCAACAACCATATAGTAATCATTGTCAGAATAGGGTCGTGGCGCTCTTGTTGATGGCAGATCAGTACCAAACATAATAACATCTGGATTTATTTTGACAATTTCACGGAGTGCTTTTGTTACAGGAAAATCCACCCGACCAAAACCCGTAGCTTTAACAAAAACTCCTTTTGCTATAAGCGAACATAAGTTGGCAAAACCAGCAGAAGAAAGACCGAGATGATCAATACAAATAGCAGGAAGCCCGACCAAAGTGCTGTGTAATTCAGGCAAGTCCTTAGAATCCACATAGAGTTCGGTGTGCCAACCAACCAACTCATAAACCCGGCGGGCAAATCGTTCCAGGTTTTCAACTCTCTCAGAGCCGCCACGTTTTAAATTAAAACGAACTGCTCTTATCCCTGCATTATTCAAACTGATGAGTTCTTCATCTGAAACTGTGCTCGGAAGTTGCGTGACGCCGACAAAAGTAGGACCAAGTTCATCAAGTGCGGAAAGAAGATATTTCTGGTCAAAAGCCTGGAAGGAACCCGAAACAACAGCCCCTCCGGCAATATCGTATTCGTCAATTCTTGCCAGATAGTCTGTGACAGAAAAATTATTTGGCAGATAACCCTGGTTTCTGACCAGAGAGAATTTTTTATCGATAATATGGAAATGGCTATCAAATAGTTTGAATTGATCCAGCTTTTTTCCAGTTTCCATAAAGTATCTCCAAAGTTTTATTATTTTTCAGGTTCATTTTACCATTCTTTTTCCTATACAGTCTCCTGTATTTCTGCTAGAGCAAAACCAACTATTCACCTTGCATCCTAGGTAAACTGAAATGCCCCTGCGAAAATATTCAGAAATACTACCGATTATCTTCAATACTATTCTGGCTCTCTCTGTTCTCTATGCTCCTCAGCCCCTGTTGCCAGTGTTGAGTCAAGAATTCGGCGTCAGCAGAGAAGCTGCCGCAGCATTGACCACCATAACATTTATCCCTCTGGCCCTATCGCCACTAGCGTATGGATATCTCCTTGAAACGGTTTCACCGATCCGGGTGCTAAAGATTTCTGTTCCCCTGTTGGCACTGACCGAACTCTGTTTTGCCGGCACCTCCAACTTTACTCTATTAATGACCATCCGATTGCTTCAGGGCTTGCTGATTCCAGCAGTTTTAACCTCATTGATGACCTACCTGTCCGGACGTTCCTCGGCAGATACAGTTCAGCGTGTCATGGCGATCTATATTGCCGCAACAATCTTCGGCGGGTTTATCGGTCGGGCAACTTCAGGCTTGATTGCCAACCAGTTTGGCTGGCGTTTCAGTTTTCTGTTCCTGGCAGTGACTCTCTGTATCGGTTTTCTGACCCTGTTCAGCTTACCTGAAACGAGCGGGTTAAAAACAACCCGACCACAACCAAAAGCCCTTCTTGAGGTTTTACGTAGACCGGCATTCCTCCCCATCTACCTGAGTATCTTCTGCCTTTTTCTGGTCTTTGCCGCAGTGATGAACTTCTTGCCTTTCCGCTTAACCGAACTAAGTGATCAGGCAAATGAGCTGCGTATTGGTCTGATGTATGCCGGCTACATGATGGGAATTGTCACATCCCTGGGTGCTCCAAAAATTATCTCCTGGCTCAATGGTGAACTCAAAACTATCCGGGTTGGTTTATTCTGCCTTGGATTGACTCTCATCGGATTAGCTACAAATCAGATCTGGTTATTGTTCGGGATGATCTTCCTTTTTTGTGGAGCCATGTTTTTGGTCCACTCGACCGCTTCCGGACTGGTCAACCAACTCGCTGGAAGTCAATATCGCGGGCTGACCAACGGCCTTTATGTTGCTTTCTATTACGCTGGGGGAAGTATTGGTTCTTTTGCCCCGGGAATCATTTACCGCCACTTTGGCTGGAATGGATTCCTTATTCTATTGGCTCTGGTCTGCTGTACGGGTTATATCTGTATCAACAGAGTACGGCTCCCGATAAAACCCCAAGATAAGGCTTGCTGATGCTATTACCCGGCTACCGTTATGAATTGAAAATTCAAGATATCACCCCCAAAGGTGTCTGGTTGGCTGCTCAAGAACAACAGATTTTTCTTCCCCGGAGTGAATGCCCGGAAGAGATCAACCCGGAAGAGTCGATTGAAGTTTTTCTTTATCTTGATCGTGATAATAAACCCAAAGTAACCACACGAATGCCATTGGCTCAGGTTGGAGAATTTGCCCTGTTGAAAGTTCAGAGTATCGGTCCGCACGGCGCTTTTCTCGATTGGGGACTGGAGAAAGATTTGCTGGCACCTTACAGTGAGCAAGCGCAAAAAATGGAAGAGGGACGACGCTATCTGGTTCATATTTGCCATGATAATGATAACCGTCCGATTGCCTCAAGTCGCTTGGAAAAATTTCTGGTCAAAGAAAATAGGGATCTTAGCGAGGGGGAGGAGGTCGAGCTGTTAATCTGGGCGTTCACTGATCTTGGCGCCAAAGTGATTGTCAATAATTACTATGAGGCACTCCTATATAAAGATGAACTCCCCCCAGCTCTGAAGCGTGGAGAGTACCATTTAGGGTATGTCCTCCGGATCCGAGCCGACCACAGAATTGATGTCACCCTGCGGCGTCCTGGCGCGGCAGGAATTAAAGATGCTCGGGAGATTATTCTCCAGGCACTTAAAAATGATGGCTTTCTACCATTACACGATCAAAGTCCACCGGAATTGATCCGCAATCAGTTGGGATTAAGTAAAAAAGTTTTCAAAAAAGCGGTTGGCGGTTTGTATAAGGATGGTTTAGTCGAGTTGGGAGATCAGGGAATCAAATTAATCCCCTGAGGAAGATAATCAAAAATAGCATAGATCGTTCCATTGTACATTCCACCACAACCGATGTCCGAAGTTGAGACAGAAAGCATAAATGCCGATTTTCTGGAGAGGATACCATCTGCTATTGCAGCAGCTTTATCAACCCTGACAGTTGCAATATAATCCTCCAACGAACCATAAAACCCATTATTGCTGGATTCTTCATAATGTTTCTGTACTACCAGGTCAAACTCCTGAAGATATTGCCCTTGTTTCCACGACCAGCTTCCGCTTGCAGAATCTCCCAGAAAAAGAAGATGGGGGCAACTGTGCTGATGAACCCCCAGAGCAAAGATCAACTGCCCACAAACCGGGCAATGCAAATTAACGGGTTCACTACAAAAATCAAGATTAATGGTTGAAATGGACATTGCATGCTCCAGCTTATGGGTCTTTTCCAAGAGTAATAAGTTGGGTAGTGTTTCAGAGCCCAGCAGATTTAAGATCCTGCACAATGAAATCTTTTCTGGACATCAGTTTTCTGCATACCGGCTATCATAAAATCTCGAAATGTTTTTTCGGTCAAGGTTGGAACTTTATCTTGTAACTGTACCAACGAAATCATGCTGACCATACTCCCCCTAGGGGTTGTTATGGGCACAACTTCGCCACGCTGAATCTCTTCCCAGACTAAATGTGCTGTTGCTATCCCTAAACCCATCCCTAATTTAATTCCTGAAATTAAAGCTTCATGGCTATCAATTGTCATAACAACATTGATGCCTTCGGAATTTTTACGGAAATGATGCTTGAACCATAAACTAAGAGTGGAGGGATCATCTTCATCGGTAATATATTCCTTATCAAACAGATTTTTAAAGGAATGATCTCCCGCAATGTTCTTTCGATAATATTCTCGCGAACAGACCAGTATCATCTCTTCTCTAAGCAATGGATCAATACTGAAAATATCAGGAAACGTGGGCAATTCTCCCTGTTTAAAATAAACATCAACTAACGCATAATCTAGTATGCCCTCACGAATCATGGTTAAGAGGGGGATAGATTCTTTAAATTTTAACTTGAAGATCACATCTGGATAAAGCTGACGAAACTCCTGACAAAAACGTGGCAGGTACTCCTTACCAAATTCCCTGGGAGCACCAATCCGTAACGTTCCAGAAGGTTGATCCAGCGGTTGACGAATATGCGGTATCTCATCCTGCAGTTTATCGACAAAAGGTTCGACAAGTTTGAATAACCGTTCTCCAGCTGCCGTTGGTACCAGCTTTTTGTGCAGACGGGTAAACAGGGGAAACTTCAACTCCGCTTCCAACTTCTGTAGTTGTTGGCTGACGGCAGGTTGCGACAGATGGAGTTGGTTTGCCGCAGCAACTATGCTGTTTAAGCTGTAAATATGATAAAAAACCTTGAGACGGTTAAAGTCTGGGAGCATAATTTTAACTTATCCTATACCATAAAAAGAATGATTTTACTTATACACTGTGCGAGCCTATTATTCAACCCACGACACAACGTACTTTATAAGGGAGGCCATTATGACCTACATTCTATTGATCGGATTTGGAATTATTTTTTCGCTACTTCTTTTTGGATCTATTTCGCTGAAAACCTGTGAAAGTGAAGGACGGATGATCAATGCCAACTGGATGGATGATAAAGAGAAATTCCATCTAATTTCCCGTTGGGGTGCACAATAAAAAGAAAAACCAGCACTACGGAACATCCATAAGCAGCCAGACATGGCTGCTTTTTTGCGTTTAATGGACTAAATCAAAATTACATTTGCCCTCGACCTTTAAGCAGCTGTACACTGAGTTGTTATAATTTCTAGAATGAAAATATGGGAAAAAAGGACGCTGGCCGTGTACACCGAAATAGTTATGGATCACTTCAAGAATCCGCGCAATGTTGGAACCATCGAAAAACCCTCTGTCATTATCCAGGTTGGTGACCCCGATTGTGGTGATACGCTATTACTCTCTCTGAAAATCAAGAAAGACAAAATTGTCGACGTAAAATATAAGATTTATGGCTGTGGAGCTGCTGTGGCAACATCTTCCATCGCCAGTGAAATGATGATGGGGAAAACCCTGACCGAGGCGCTAAAAATTACCGATGCCTCGATAGCACAAGCTCTCGGTGGTTTGCCCGAAGAGAAGCACCATTGCTCAAATTTAGCCGCGAGTGCTTTACGTGGAGCAATAAATGAATATCGTAAATCTGCGTTGAAAAAGGCATAGCTTTTATGGCTTTATTTTTACTGATTCTTGCCGCATATCTGATCGGCGCAATCCCAACTGGAGTGATTTTAACCCGTCTGGTTGGTGGAGAAGATATCCGTAGTGCGGGCAGCGGAAACATTGGTGCCACCAATGTTTACCGGGTGGCAGGGCCTAAACTTGGCGTTATTACCCTGATTGGCGATTGTCTGAAGGGGGTCATCCCTCTGCTGATTGCGCAACAAGGGTTCAATCTGGCAGAATATGGAATTGCTCTGGTTGCATTGGCGGCATTTATTGGTCATTGCTATCCAGTTTACCTGGGTTTTAAAGGGGGCAAGGGAGTTGCTACTGCATTGGGGATTTTTCTGGTTTTATCACCCCTGTCAGTCCTCTCCGTTTTAATTATTTTTGTTTTCACCCTTTGGAAGTGGCGCTATATCTCACTGGCATCGATTTCGGCCGCAGCAATAATTCCGCTACTGGTTCTTTTATTTGAGGGTTCTTTCGCCCTGTTTCTTACGACACTGATTATCGCTGCCCTTGTGATCTGGAAGCATAGAGAAAATATTGAACGGTTGCGCGGTGGAACCGAAAACAGATTCAATCTCTGAAAGCAGTTATGTCTAAATTTACTTTGTGGTTTGTTTTTCCAGCCCTGCTACTTTTCCCAATTATAGCTTTTATTTCGTATGGCCTTCTTTTCTCCCCTTTAACTCCAAAAAAACCGATCCAGCTCCAAGTTCAGCCTGGAACCGGATTGAATAAAGTTGCCATTGACCTGCAAGAGGCTGAGATTGTTCGTAGTGCGCTGGCAGTTAAATTGTTAGCACGCTGGAACCAACAAAGTGATCAAATACAAGCAGGAAATTATCAATTCAGCGACCCTGCTACCCCTGGAGAGATTCTTACTCGCCTGGTTACGGGGGATGTGGAAAAAGTTAGCTTGACCATCCCGGAGGGGTTTACTCTGCAGCAAATCATTGCAAGAACGGCTGAAAAGGGGTTTGGGCAACAGGAAAAGCTATTAGAACTAGCATACAATGTAGATTTTATTCATTCTTTGAAAATTGATGCTGATAGCTTGGAAGGCTACCTGTTTCCAGAAACCTATTTGTTTGCTCCCGGAATCGATGAAAAATCATTGTTAAAAATGATGGTCGTTCAATTTCAAAACAATATTGATACAGAATTAAAAAAGGCAGCTAAAAAACAGGGGTTGGATTTACACCAATGGGTGACACTGGCTTCTATCATCGAAAAAGAAACCGGGCAAGTCGAGGAAATGCCGGTGATCTCATCAGTTTTTCATAACCGGCTCAAACGCAGGATCCCACTACAAACTGACCCCACAGTAATTTATGGGATTAAAAACTTTGATGGCAACATTACCCGTAAACATCTGGCAACCCCAACACCTTACAATACTTACCTGATCCGAGGACTTCCACCGGGTCCAATTGCCAGTCCTGGTCTGGAAGCCCTTAAAGCTGCCGCCCACCCGGCAACAACGAAGTATCTCTACTTTGTCGCCCGAGGTAATGGCGAACATCAGTTTTCAAAAACTCTCAAGGAACACAATGCTGCAGTGCGAAAGTATCAGCTGCGACGCCGATAGGTTTATTCAAGGGATTTTGAACCTGTATGTTCCGTATGACGCAGCCGGAGTGGAACGGAACTTTGCAGGAATTCGAAGAAAAATGGTTGAACCGAAGGTGAGTTTTTTTCTTCGCTGCAAAGCGTAGAGGAATGGAGGGAACCCGAAGGGCAAGGAGGTCGGGCGTCTTTCTTTGCTTCGTTTCTTTGGACGCACAAAGAAAGGAAGGCGCCGGGCGGGGGCGCAACCCCGCGACCTTGTGGTTTGCTAAGTATTCGGGGGGGACACGTATCAAGTACATGTCCCCCGAATACTCCATAGATGGTAAAACAATCAAACTGCAGTCAAAGCCTTTTCCACAGCAGCGATGGTTTTATCCAAATCTTCCTTCGAATGGGCAATACTCATAAACCCAGCTTCAAATTGTGCCGGAGCCAGATTGATCCCCTGATCAAGCATGCTGAGGAAATAACGTCCGAATGCTTCAGTGTCACTATTCAACGCATCATCAAAATTATTAACTGGGCCATTCTGGAAGTAGGTACAGAACATCCCGCCGACCCGCTGCCAGCAGGTTGCAACCGAACTGCTTCCCGTAACCTGTTGCAGACCCTTCTCCAGATAAGCACTCTTTTCTTCAATCTGCTGATAGAATCCCTCTTCCTGAAGAAGTTTCAAAGTCGCAATTCCGGCACTCATTGCCAGAGGGTTTCCTGAGAGGGTTCCGGCTTGGTAAATACCACCTTCAGGTGAAAGCAATTCCATAATTTCACTTTTGCCACCAAAGGCGCCAACCGGTAAACCACCACCAATAATCTTACCGAGTGTCACTAGGTCGCCGCGCACACCGTAACGTTCCTGCGCACCACCATAAGCAACCCGGAAACCGGTCATCACCTCATCAATAATCAGGAGGATTCCTTCTTTAGTACAGAGATCCCGCAACCCTTGAAGAAAACCGGCAACCGGCGGCACACATCCCATATTTCCAGCAATCGCTTCAAGGATGATACAGGCAATCTCACCCTTGTTGGCGGCAACAATTTCTTTAACATCTGCCAGATCATTGTAGGTTGCCGTTAAAGTATACTTGGCAAAATCAGCCGGGACACCCGGTGATGTCGGAATACCAAACGTGGCCAAACCACTGCCTGCCTTAACCAATAGTGAGTCAGCATGGCCATGGTAACAGCCATCAAACTTAAGGATTTTATCCCGCCCGGTATAGCCACGTGCCAGTCGGATTGCGCTCATGGTGGCTTCGGTTCCTGATGAGACCATCCGCACCTTTTCAATATTAGGATAAGCTTGATTGACCAGTTCAGCCAGTTCAGTCTCAAGAGCAGTCGGAGCTCCAAAAGAAGCTCCACTGGCAGCAGCTTTCTGAATAGCCTCAACCACTTTGGGATGGCAATGTCCCAGAATCATCGGACCCCAAGAACCAACGTAGTCGATATATTCATTGCCATCGACATCATAAATTTTACTTCCGAAAGATTTTTCGATAAATACCGGGTTGCCGCCAACTGCATTAAATGCCCGTACTGGACTATTGACCCCACCGGGAATAATAGCTTTGGCTTTAGCGAATAACTCTTCTGATTGTTTGTGATTCATGGTGGCCTCTAACTCCCTTGAAAGAAATATCCATCTCTGCAATTAGTGACCTGTATATCACAGATAGTTTCCAGCTAAAAGTCACCTCCATGAAAAATCCTTCCTCTTCTACCGAGATGAAAATCTAACATTGTTATAAATCTAGTTGACCTTTTCGTAAAGGTTCGATAAATAAGGACTGACATCATAAATCGTTATCAATCGAGTGTGTTTCCAGCAGAGCAGGCGGGTCAAAGTTTCTAAATTGGCAAAAATGATTTTTTTGAACCGGCAAAACACCTTTTTATTCTTGCGAACAAAGCAAGTCGGAGCTAGTATT
>JASJGT010000019.1:0-3040 GCA_033791405.1 Desulfuromusa sp. | reverse complement strand
AAAACTCTGTTCAATGGATGCATCCTCCGGGCGTATCGGTCGGATTTTAATGTCGGTGCCATCAGCCATTTGCCACTGAGAGACCAGGTGGTTTGGGTAAGGATGAATCGCCATATGAGCATATCGGCCAAGCGATGGTGACAGGTGTTCAACCACGATTCGCGCATCCAGTGCCATGACACCGTTTTCATCAGAGATCAGGGGGTTGATATCCAGTTCCTTTATCTCCGGCAGTTCACAAACCAGCTCAGAGACACGACGAAGCACCTGTACTAATGCATCCATCTTCACCGCGGGCATGTTCCGGAAAGTGTCAAGCAGTTGAGAGATATGCGTCTGGCTGATCATCTTTCGTGCAAGAAGTGTATTCAGCGGCGGTAATGCAACAGCGCGATCACGTAATATTTCCACATGGATACCGCCCGCACCGAAAGTAATAACAGGGCCGAATACCGGATCACTGATTACACCAATCAGAAGTTCTCGCCCATGGTCTGGCGAGAACATAGGTTCAACAGTTACACCTTCAATATTTGCATCGGGATACTTGTTTCTAACCTCATCTACTATGTCATGAAAAGTACTACGGATGGCATGTGCGTTACTAATGTTCAACCGAATACCGCCGACATCGGTTTTATGTGTTATATCCTGTGAATGGATTTTCATTGCCACTGGGAAACCCAGGGACTCTGCCGCAACCAGTGCATTGTTAGCTGAACTACAGACTATACTCTGTGTGACCGGTATATCGAAGGCATGTAACAACGCTTTGGATTCTGTTATCGACAGTATGCTTCTTTTTTCTGCGAGTACGCTATCAATGATCAGGCGGGCACCTTCAACATCGGGTTCTTTGTGTGTTATCAGTGGCCCCGGGACCTGCATAAGCAACTTCTGGGTTTGATAGTAACTGGCAAGGTAAGCGAAGGCTTCAACCGAAGATTCGGGGTTGGGAAAGCTGGGTACATGATGTTTAGAAAAGAGTTTATTGGCTACCTCAACTTGCTGTTCTCCCATCCAGCAGGTCAGGACAGGTTTTTCGTTAACGTCACAGGCATCGATGATGGACTGCGCACAGGCTTCGACATCAGTCATGGCCTGTGGAGACAGCATTACCAGAACACCGTCCACAGCCGGATCGAGCAGGCAGGCTTTGACCGCTTTTTGATAGCGTTCTGCTGATGCATCACCCAGTATGTCGACAGGATTTGCATGAGACCACTGGGGAGGCAGCACCTTGTCAAGTTGTGTGACTGTCTCTTCCGATAAAGCAGCGATGGTAACACCAAGATCAATTGCCCGGTCTGTAGCCATAACTCCCAGACCACCTCCGTTGGTCACAATCGCAAGTCGATTACCATTTACCCGGTGTCGGTTTGACAGTAACTGTGCGGCTGAAAACAGTTGCTCGATAGTCATCACGCGCACCACGCCGGCTCGTTGTAATGCTGCATCGAAGACATCATCGTCACCCACCAGGGCACCAGTGTGGGTCGTGGCAGCAAGTGAGCCTTCGATATGTCTGCCCGCTTTGATAACAACCACTGGTTTCATTCGTGCTGCTATGCGTAAGCCGCTCATAAAACTACGCGAATGTCGTATACCTTCGATATAGAGAAGAATGCTATGAGTGTGCGGATCCTGAGCCAGATAATCCAGGATGTCACCGAAATCAATATCTGCGGCATCACCCAGTGAAGCTATGGCAGAAAAACCGACGTCATTAGCAGCAGCCCAGTCGAGGATAGCAGTGCACAATGCACCGGACTGTGAGATCAGTGCGAGCTGCCCCGGTTTAGCAGTATTCTTGCTAAAGGTCGCATTTATACCTGTCACAGGACGAATCAGGCCAAGACAATTGGGACCTAGAATACGCATCTGGTACTGGCGGGCAGTTTCCAGTACCGATTTTTTAAGGGCCGTACCACGATTATCTCCCTCGTTAAAACCGGCAGAAATAATGATGACAGCACGCACACCATGTTCGCCGCAGGCATGAATTATTTCCGGAACGGTTGCTGCTGGTGTGGCAATAACCGCGAGGTCGACTGGTTTGGCAACTGCCGAGATAGACGGATAACAGGGTTGTTTAAACAGTAGTTCATGTTTTGGATTGATCGGATAAATTGGCCCGCTGTAACCACCTTTTCGTAGATTATCAAAAACACGTCCTGCAACCGCATTAGGACGTTCGCTTGCACCAAATACTGCTATCGCCTTCGGTGTGAAAAGGGGATCTAAAAAGTGTGCGCTCATATCCGTTACTCTGCTTGCGTGTTATTATTATTTGAAAAGAAATCCGTTGTCACATAGCCAATTGAAGATATTATGACTGTTTGTTTCATTTCACATCATGATTGTGCGCTACATGAAATGGGCGTTCATCATCCCGAAAGTCCGGCACGTTTGAGTGCAATTCAAGATCAGTTACTTTCATCTGGACTGGATCTTGTTTTGCAACACGAGTATGCGCCTCTGGCAACGCGTGAGCAACTGTGTCGGGTACATGATGCTAAGTATATTGAATATGTTTTTCTCAAGGCGCCCGATGAAGGCCAGGTTTGGCTGGATCCCGATACATCAATGAACTCACATACTTTATCCGCCGCTTTACGCGCAGCAGGTTCAGTGGTACATGGTGTCGATCTGGTTATGAGTGGAAAATCCAGCGCTGTTTTCTGTAGTGTAAGGCCCCCCGGCCATCATGCCGAGCGTAAACGTGCAATGGGTTTTTGTTTCTTCAACAACATTGCAGTAGGGGCAGCGCATGCGCTACAGGCACATCAACTGAAACGAGTGGCCATCGTCGATTTTGATGTCCACCACGGCAATGGTACAGAAGATATCTTTCGAGAAACACCGGAAGTCCTGTTTTGCTCGACCTTCCAGCATCCGTTTTACCCTGATACCGGTACCGGTATCGTGTCGGAGCATATCATCAATGTACCGCTACCCGCAGGGAGTAATGGCCAGGTTTTCCGTGACGCAGTGCAATCCCGGTGGTTACCGGAACTCGAGGCATTTCAACCTGAGCTGA
>JASJGT010000018.1:0-8910 GCA_033791405.1 Desulfuromusa sp. | reverse complement strand
ACTGGGAAATTTTTGCTGAGCTCTATGGGCGCTTGAATAAAGCTTCATGTGCCTTTAGTAAGGTTGATATTTTTAATGAAATCAACGAGTTAACTTCCCTATATGCTGAGGCTGATTTTCTTGATGATGATCGCCACACTTGTTTACTTAAATTGCCACAGGTTGCCGATCAAGACTTCAGCTATCAATTGATCACAGCAGACAATGGGGCAGACGGACTGCAATTGTTGACTGGTACCTCGGCAGGTCATTTTGGAACGACCTCGACTTGGGCACCGGCACCATTGGAAGTAGAGCCTGAAGGGGTTCTCAAAGTGAACGCAGAAGATGCCAAGGTGGCCGGAATTGCAGATGGGGACAAGCTCAAGTTGACCAGTACAATCGGATCGACTATTGGTAAGGTTCTTATTAGCGAATCTGTTCCGCAGGGGTTGATTTTTGCGCCGAATAATTTTACCTCGCTTGGAATTCAGCAGTTAATGCCCGACGGTGACAATTTGACTTCAGTACAGATGGCGAAGGCCTGAAGCTAAATAATAATATTAGCTATGTCATACGCCCCAGATTCTGGGGCGTTTTTTTATCTATGGCTGGAGGCTAATGCGACTGTAGCTTGCGGCAGGGAGTTTCTTGAGACATCGATTCGTTTTGAGAAACTATCTTGACTCTTTTGGTGCCCCTGTGGTACTTAAAACCCGCTTTTATCGGTAGTTTCCGCTATTTGGTGACCTCTCAATGGACGAAGAAAAACGGCAATTATTTAAAAGTCTCGGTTTTTTATCAAGTATTGGTATTTCCCTAGTTGTTTCGATGCTTATTGGTCTGGCAATGGGGTTTTACCTGGATCAATGGTTGGATACACGTCCAATGTTCACTTTGATCATGCTATTAATTGGTATCATTGCTGGTTTTCGTAATGTTTATATACTGACAACGCGAGAATTAAAACGTCAGCAGCTGGAAGAACAACCGAATAGAGATCATGACGCAGAAGGATGATCAGCTGCTGGCTGAATTGGCTTTCCGTAACTGGATAATCCTGGTTGTCTTGATTCTGTTAAGTTTGTTCTGGCAGTCATTATCGGTGACCATTGGAGTTCTTGCCGGTGGGGTTCTGGTTATCATCAATTACCGTTGGATGGGGCGTTCGTTGTTGAAAGTGTTAAACAACCCGCGACACGCCGCGGAAAAAAGTTATAAATTTAACTACTTGTTTCGCTTACTGTTTATTACAGTTTCAATTTATTTACTCATGGTGCGCGGCGGGATCCATCCTCTGGCACTGTCGGTCGGTCTCTCAGTGATCGTTATCAATATTCTGATTTCAACGGTCAAGCGACTTTATTAGGTATTAAAAGATATAGGAGAGTTTAGCCCATGACCCATCCTTTTTTGTTTCTGCAGTGGATTACGGAGCAACTGCACCTGCAGGTCGGTGAGCACGTCACATACACTTGGTTGGTAATGGCCATATTGATTGTGGTCTCTTTTTTAGCTTCCCGGTCGTTGACGATGGTTCCCTCTGGCGTGCAGAATCTCATGGAATCGGTTGTTGGCGGTATCGAGGGCTTAATTGAAGAAACGATGGGAAAGGAAGGGAAGGCTTATTTCCCTCTGATTGCCACCTTTGCTTTGTTTATTCTGGTGAGCAATTTGTTAGCTCTCATTCCTGGTTTTTATCCTCCCACCGCTAATCTCAATACGAATATTGCATTAGCTTTAACGGTATTTGTCTTGACCCATGTTGTTGGAATCAAAAAGCATGGTTTCGGCTATATCAAGCATTTCATGGGACCGATTCTCTGGTTGGCTCCTTTAATGCTTATTATCGAATTGATTAGCCACCTGGCACGACCACTTTCCTTGTCTTTACGTCTTTTTGGCAATATGTACGGACATGAAGTTGTCTTGATGATTTTCCTGGCACTGGTGCCATTATTTCTGCCAATTCCAATGATGCTGATGGGGGTATTGATTGCCTTTATTCAGACCTTTGTTTTTACTTTGCTGGCGATGATCTATATCGCAGGCGCCTTGGAAGAGGCTCACTAAATCAATTATTTATGCTTTCCACACGTGTGGAAAGTCAGTCCTATATTATTTAGGAACAATCAATCTTAGTTTGATAACAAAAGGAGAAAAAAATGGAGTTTTTTGCTTGGTGTGTGATGGCAGCTGGTATTGGTATGGGTCTTGGAGCTATTGGTACCGGTATCGGTCAGGGACATGCTATTCAAGGTGCTTGTGAAGGTGTTGCGCGGAATCCTGGTGCTTCCGGTAAGATTTTGACCACTATGATGATTGGTCTGGCAATGGTTGAGTCCTTGGCTATTTACGTTTTCGTTGTAGCTATGATCATTCTTTTTGCTAATCCTTTCACTGATCAAGTTCTTGAATTATTGGCTAAATAAGCTGATTTTTTATCATAGAGCTAAAAGGGCGGTTCCATTGGGGCCGCCTTTTTTATTGCCTATCAGCAGGAATATCACAGCATTATAAATATATATGAATTATTTTGATTATTGTTGATCTGGTAAAACCGTCAGTTTTTTTGTTGTAAAAAAAAAATGATCAGGGTAAATTTATCTGTGTATGATAAAAATATACACTATGTATGTTTTGAGGATCTTTTTTCGAGAGGACAGGATATTGACTGGATGATGCCACTCATCTAGTCAGCGCTGTAAACACCTTACCGTTTCTTGTGCACGTCGATCCTACCTGTACCTTTTTCAAGTTTTATTGAAAATGCTATTTTAAGGAGAGTTTCAATGCGTAAATTCCTGTTTTATTCTGTACTGTTGTTAGCTGTATTATGGAACACACAGGTGGTTGCTGCAGGACTGGCGGCCTCACCGGAAGCTTGTCTGGAATGTCATGATGACGTGATTTCTGCTGAGGACTTTTCTACTTCGGTTCATGGCGCAAATGGTTGTGTTGCCTGTCATATAGAACTCATTGATCTAGACGCGCATATGGACGGTGAATTAATGCCGGAGACTGTAGCCTGCGTTCGCTGTCATAAGCAGGAAACGGCTGAACACTATTCTAGTGTTCACAAATTGAACGACATCGGTTGTGCTGAATGTCACTCGACAATTCACTCTCAGACCGTCTGGAAGGGTGACAAACGGATAGCCTCGGCAAAATGTGCCGAGTGTCATGTCGACTCCCATGATGCTTTTCATGTTTCAGTGCACGGCCAAGCGCTCGCGGACGGTAATATGGATTCTGCCGGTTGTATGGATTGCCATAACCTGCACGCAATTCAAGAGATTGGTGATCCAAACGATCATGCAACTCGCGCTTTCCATACCGACGTCTGCCTGAAGTGTCACGGCGACGAAGAGTTGATGACGAAAAACGGCGTCTACAACATTGCCGTCGAAACCTATCTGGACAGCTATCACGGCAAGAACTATCGGCTCGGTTTCCCGGAGAAGGTCGCTGGATGTGCCGATTGTCACACGTCGCACTCGATCCTGCCACACATCGATACAAAATCTAGTTTGCACCCGGATAACCTGGTGGCTACCTGCGCCAAGTGCCATGAGAACTCTTCAGCTCAGTTTGTCCAGTTTTACTCCCATGGGAAAATGACAGATAGGGAAAATTATCCGATCCTTTTTTATACATACCTCAGTATGACCGGTCTACTACTAGGTACTTTTGGGATATTCTGGATTCATACTCTGCTCTGGATGTTCCGGGGTTTCGTTGAAAACCGGGAAAAGAAACGTGCCTTGATTGCGGGGACGCATCATCAAATCAAAGATCCCCACAAGATTTATCGACGCTTTACCAGGGTTCATATATTTCTGCATATTTTGGTTATTACCAGTTTTCTCCTACTATCCCTGACAGGGATCCCGCTCAAGTTCGCTGAACAGCAATGGGCTTCGGTGATGATGAACTTCTACGGTGGCGCGGCCAATGCTGCCCTGCTGCACCGGTTTGGTGCTGTTATCACCTTTGTTTACTTTGCCGCTGCGCTGGCTATGAGTGCTAAATTCCTGTTCTACAAGCTGGAGTATCCAGCGGATTTTTTCCGTCGGCTATTTGGTCCCGAGTCGCTCTGCCCGAACCTGCGTGATATTGAAGATATCACCGCTATGGTCCGCTGGTTCCTCTTTCTCGGACCAAAGCCGACTTTCGACCGCTGGACTTATTGGGAAAAATTTGACTTTCTCGCTGTTTTTTGGGGTATGTTTGCTATTGGTGGCTCGGGTCTAATGCTCTGGTTCCCTGAGTTCTTTGGGGCCGCATTGCCAGGTTGGGTGTTTAATGTGGCAACTATCATCCATTCGGATGAAGCGCTGCTGGCAACTGGGTTTATCTTTACTGTCCATTTCTTCAACACCCACGGACGACCTGAGAAGGTCCCGATGGACTTCGTTATCTTCAATGGCGAGTTGCCAAAGGAAGAGTTTATTGAGGAACGCGGTGATCAGTGGAAGCGTTATGAGGAGGAAGGTATCCTTGACCAGTATGTAAAGGAGAAGCCGAGCGGTATTGCCTACGACTTCTTCATCAAGGGGTTTGGTTTTGTCGCGCTGTTTACCGGTGTGGCATTGTTACTCCTGATGGTCTACGCTTTCACCGTTGGCGGGCACCATATGTAATTTGGTTAACTAAGTTGTACAATTAGAAAGGGGTTGCCAAATGGCGACCCCTTTCCTTTTCACTATAGAGAAGATTATGAAAGAAAAAGGGCTACTCTTACCCATTATTGCAATTGCAGTTTACATTATCGGTGGCATCGCAACTTTCTCCGGGGCTGGCCTTATCATGTTGATGAAAGGCAAAGACTTATGGGGGTGGGGAGAAGGGCATACTATTGGATACCTTTTGGTTTTCGTTGGGCTGATCTTATCAATTCTAGGTGTGCTGATTATGCGTATACTCAGAAATCGGCTATAGGCTTTTCTTAGCAATAAAAGTATAACACTGTTTCTAGTCTTGACAGTTCTTTACTGAAATGCTAGGTTTCCTTTCATCTCAAACTTCTGCTTAACTATCTGTTTATACCTGCGAATAAAAGATTATAGCGGCTCTAAGGTCCTGTGTTAAAATTGAACCGGCGGTTTGTTGTTTTGACTTTGTTCTTCTAAAGGAGAAAATTCAAATGGTAAAACTAACCGATATTCCAAAGGCATTTGTAAAGGGGATTACCCACAGCTGGCTTTCTCTGGTCGGCGCCATGGTGGTCACGGTTACTTTTCCGTTTTTGATCGGAGCGGTTCTATACGACACTTTTATGCATATAGCTAATCCCTATTTAAGTGGGTTTATTTATATGATTCTCGGTCCCGCATTTATGGGCGGCCTGTTGCTGGTATTCATCGGCCTGTTCTTTGCCAGGGGAAAGGAAGAGGTCCGACTGTTTACGCTGGGTTACCTGCGCGATAAACTGTCAGATGAATCGGGTTACAATCGAATTCGTAAACTGGTCTTTGTCGGGGTGTTCCTGACCTGTATCAATCTTTTTGTTGTCGGAATTCTTGCTTACAGCGGATACCATTATATGGAGTCAGATGCGTTTTGTGGTGAAGTCTGTCATGTGCCGATGACTCCTGAGTTCACTGCCTACCAGAACTCTGCTCATTCCCGCGTTGGCTGTGTCGACTGCCATATCGGCACCGGGGCTTCCTGGTTCGTTAAATCGAAGATTTCTGGTGCTCGACAACTCTATGCTGTTGTAGCTGATACTTTTTCCCGCCCGATTAAAACTCCAGTACATGGTCTGCGTCCGGCACGTGATACTTGCGAACAGTGTCATCGACCGGAGAAATTCCATGGTGACAAGCTGGTCGTCAAAGATAAGTATCTTGAAGATGAAAACAACACCCATGTACAGACGGTGCTGTTGTTAAAGATTGGTAGTGCCGGAGATCTAGCGGCTGCTTCCCATGGCATCCACTGGCATGTAGCGCCAGAAAATGAGATTACTTACAAGGCAGCAGACTGGGAACGGAATATTATTCCTGAAGTTTCGCAGAAAACAGCAAACGGCAAAAAGATTATTTATCGGTCTGGCGATGCAGATGAACAAATTGCTGCAGCAACCCATCTTCATGAACGAGCTATGGACTGTATCGATTGCCACAACCGCCCCAGCCATATTTATCTTCCAGCGGATGAGGCGGTTAATGGCAAAATTCTGACCAACAACATTCCAACGGACCTGCCCTTTATCAAGCAACAGGCGATGAAGGTTGTGTCAGTTGAATATAAAACCCAGGACGAAGCCCGTACTGCAATTGCTACTGACCTGACTAACTTCTACAAAACCAGTTACGCGGGTATTTACAACGATAACCGGCCTTTGGTAGAAAAGGCGATTGCTGGAGTCCAGGCTGCTTACGTGGAGAATGTTTTTCCGGAAATGGGAATTCAGTGGGACACTTATAGCAGCAATCTTGGTCATACCAATGAGCTTGGTTGTTTCCGCTGCCATAGCGAAGAGCATGAATCGGTAGAAGGGGAAGTCATTTCCATGGATTGCGATGCTTGCCACACTATTCTGGCTGAAGACGAAGCTGACCCGGAAATACTTAAGACTTTACTTGGTGAGATCTAAATTAAGCTGTGACCCGTCCAATATAGATTATGACCTCCATTAGCCTGAAAGGAAAATCTATGAAAAAAACATTGATGTTATTCCTGATGCTTCTTATTTTAACCTTTTTCAACAGCATGTTGTTTGCCAGCGATACGACTGCCACTGTTGCTGAATGTATTGAGATGAGTAAGCAGGCTGCAGAAATGATCCTGCAAGATAAAGATGCTGCTTTGACTGAGATTTCCAATAAGAACGGCAAATTTGTCTGGAAAGATTCCTATGTTTTTGTCATGGATTTGAAAGGTAAGATGCTTGCTCACCCAATGATGCCCGGGTTAATGAAAATGAAGAGCTTGCTGAGCACCCCCGACAAGAATACTAAAAATCCCAAGATGCTTTTTGTTGATTTCGTTGTTCTGGCTGGCACCAAAGGAGAGGGATGGGTTGATTATATGTGGCCAAAACCCGGCAGCACTACACCTATGAGGAAAGAGACCTATATTTACCGTGTCCCTGGAACCCCAATATTCGTTGGTGCTGGAATCTATAGATAATCTCTAACGTTAATCTTGATTTTGCTAATAAGCGAAAAAGGAGTGCCCAGAAAATGCGGTCGCTCCTTTTTTTATGCTACAGTGCGTGTTGCATCGGTGAGGAGAATATTGGTATCTTGATCATCGATGATCCAAACATTAATATCTGATTTGTTATCTAAAGGGGTTTCTATGGCTGAATTAAAAGATAAATTCTGGCTCGATGCCGAAAAAGCAGCACTTATAGTTATCGATGTTCAGGAAAAACTGGTACCAGCGATGAATCAGGATTTATATAATCAATTGATTCTACATGTAAATTTATTGATTGAAGGGTTTAAGGCGCTCGGCCGCCCTATTATCGCGACAGAACAATATTCGAAGGGGCTGGGGCACACAGTTGCCGAATTGAACGGGGCAACAGATCAACATTGTATTGAGAAGATGGCCTTCAGCTGTTGTGGTGAAGAAAGTTTCAATGTTGCTTTGGAAAAGAGTGGGGCTAAGCAGGTTTTGATCGTCGGAATGGAAAGCCATGTGTGCGTATTCCAGACAGTTCTCGATTTGCTGGATCGCGGTTATGTTGTCCATCTGGTGAAGGATGCCGTCTGTTCACGCTTTAGAGGTGACTATGATAATGCGATCAGTACAGCTGCCCGAGCTGGTGCGGTGATTACCACAACCGAAACAGCTCTTTTTCAATTGGTTAAGGTTGCTGGGACGGATGAGTTTAAAGCCATATCGAAACTGGTGCGTCAGCGAACCTCTTGATGGAGGAATTGACAGCTGATCAGCAGATCATACTCCAAAACAAATTATTGATACTGAAAGAGGAATTGGGGCTGCTGCTTACAGAATCCTCGGCTAGCAGCCAGGTTGTTGATCTAGACCAGCCAATCGGGCGGTTGTCCAGAATGGATGCATTACAGCAACAGGCTATGGCTGTTGCTAATCGTGCTGGACATCAGCAGCGGTTGGTACTTGTTGAAGCTGCTTTGCTTGAGATTAAGCGGGAACGCTATGGTGAGTGTCGCCGTTGTGAAGAGCCGATTGGCTATTCCCGTCTGAATGTTCGCCCTGAATCCCCTTTTTGTCTTGATTGTCAGAAAGAGAGTGAAAAGATAAGATAATGTCGAATCTTGTCCTTATTATCCTCATGGCTATTGGTGGCGTTGCGGTTGCGGTGCAACCCTCAATTAATGCTCGGTTGGCAGAAAAGACTGGATTCTTGGAAGCGGCCACGGTCTCTTTTGCTGTTGGAACCGTAGTTCTGCTTCTGGTTTCAATCGCGAGTGGACAAGGAAATTTTAGACGTGTCCCTGATGCGGAATGGTGGCAGTTATCCGGCGGTATATTTGGCGCATTTTTTGTGACTATGACTATCGTGGGTGTGCCACGTATTGGGATAACCGCTGTTCTGGCTTTAACGATAGTTTCTCAGCTAATTGCTGGAATGGTGATGGATCACTACGGTTTATTTGGCATGCGCGGTATCCCAATTGATTTCAAACGGATGCTTGGGGTGACGCTCCTATTGGCAGGTGTCTTTCTTATCTGTAGGCGTTAGCATCCCATCCCTAAATAATTCCCTGTAGTGGTCCACCTTGAGTTGCCAATTGGTCGACTTGTTTTTCAATCTCTGGATCGTCAATCAGGGGTGGAGCATGGTGTGATTTACTGCGTGCATCAATGAGTAGCGATCCTGAACAACCCCAATGTTTAGCTTTTGAAAAGCTCCCAATCCCATAAATATCTGCGGCTGGATTGGAACGGGTAAAGCATACCCAGAGCCAGTTATTCAACGTTGCGGCGCAA
>JASJGT010000017.1:0-3213 GCA_033791405.1 Desulfuromusa sp. | reverse complement strand
GGTACTGGTCTTTGCCGGGAGCGCTCAATTTATCTGCGTTGCAATGCTGGCTGTTGGATCTTCGTTACCTGCAATCATATTCACCACCCTGGTTGTCAATCTGCGTCATACCTTAATGAGTTCAGCCCTGGCTGTTTATCTACCCGGCGTTAATCGTAGATTCTTGGCACTATTTGCCTACGGCATCACCGATGAGAGTTTTGCCGTTAACATGACGCGGTTCAGGAATGAGGGTTGGGATCGCTGGCGTGCATTAACACTTAATCATATTACCAATCTCGTCTGGATTTTTGCAACAATCACCGGGACATTGGTTGGGCAACTTGTTCCACAGGGGGCTTTTGGCATTGATTACGCCCTGACTGGAATGTTTATCTGCTTACTGGTTTTTCAGCTTAACGGACGGATCTATATTATCACCGGACTTCTTGCCGCATTGATCTCAGTTTGCTGGTATTTATTGATACCGGGTGATTCGTATATTGTTGGTGCTTCAATCTGCGCTGCAACCCTTGGATATTTTTTGCAGCGTTACCGTCGGAGGAAAAAATGACTTTCTCTGATTATTTATATTTGTTTGGTGGGATGGGTCTGGTGACCTATCTTCCTCGCACCCTGCCGCTACTCTACCTTGCACATAAGCAGCTGCCACAATGGTTGATTGATTGGCTTGGTCTGATTCCGGTTGCTGTCTTAAGCGCTTTGTTGGCTCCTTCACTTTTTACTGATGCGGCAGAGCGGAGTTTCTCACTCGGAAAACCGGAATTTATAGTTGCAATTCCAACGTTGCTTTTTGCCCTAAAAACCCGTAGCCTCGGCGGCACGGTTCTGGTTGGCATGTTGCTCTACTGGCTAGCCGGGATTTTTATCTGAATTTAGAGTAACTATTCAGCAAAACCATATGTATTGAATTTGGAGAGATAATGACATTAACAGGAAAACAAGCACATTATTTGCGCGGATTAGGACATCATTTAAAGCCAGTCGTCATGATTGGTAAGGATGAGGTTAATGCGGCTATCATTGCTGCGACTGACGAAGCTTTAAGTATTCACGAACTGATAAAAGTTAAATTGCAGGAAGGTTGCGAAGGCAATAGAAAAGATGTCGCCGCAGAACTGGCAACGGCGACAAATTCTAGTGTTGCTCAGATTATCGGGAAAAATATTTTGATGTATCGTGAATCGGAAGATAAAAAGATCAAACTTCCAGCAATCAAATAGATGCCATGTTCCATTTTGATATAACTAAAGAACCGCTCTCAAATCCAGAGCTAAAAGCAGAGTTGCAGGCGTTTAAAGAGACACGAAAAGAACTGATCAAGTATTCGTGCATTTCTGATGTATTACATTCTTTTATCTTTATTGGTCTCTATTTCAGTCAGTTTCTTTCTGGTTATGCGGTTCTTGTTGCTGTTGTGCTTAGTACCGCCTTTGCACTTTTCCTCGCAACCATCCCCAGACAAAGCCTTAAATTATCTGACCGCATTGCAATTGGGGCTATTGCCTTAGGAACAGCTGTCGCAACCGTCCTGATTATAAATGTGTTCATGCAGCAACCATTAACTGGCAGTCTGATTGCCGGACTGACAGCCGGGTCAATTGTTATTGTCGGGGCAACTCTGGGCAGAAAAATCAAAAACATTTTGTTGTCAATTGAAACGCTGAAGCCGATTCCAGGGGATACTGTTGCCCTGCAGGAGCTCAATTTTTTATGTCGAACCTATCCACAGCTTGATGAATACCGGAAGCAAGCAACAATGAATTTGCGTCCCCACTTATCCTATGGAGAGCTGGCGGCAATGAAAAAGTGGATGAAGGACACTCAAGCTCGCTCAAACGGTTCATAAAGACGCTTATACTCATCCTGAGCATAGCGGTCAGTCATGCTGGCAATATAGTCGCAGATCACCCTTTCCGTTCCATATTTTTCATATCTTTGCTGATGTCTTTCCGGCAACAGGGTTGGATTTTTAATATAATTTTCAAACAACAAGGTTAGAAAGCGCTCTGCCTTAACCCGCATCCGCTCAACTTTCGAATGGCGATAAAGACGCCGGTAGAGAAATTTTTTCAATTGTTGATTTAGCTCACTCATCTTAGGGCTAAGACTGACGAGATTTTTTGGATGGTTGCGAATATCTTCAAGAGTTGAAATATTGTGGCTTTGCAGGTTCTCTGTAGTTGTATTAATCAGGTCACGCATCAATTCTCCAATCAGATAACTGATGGTTTGCAGAATGTGGCGTTTGTCATCCAATCCCGGAAACTTTTCCCCGATCATCAGGTAAGTTTGTTGCCACAATTCAACCTCTTCAAGGTCTTTCAGCTTGATATAACCAGCTTTAAGACCATCGTCGATATCGTGGTTGTTATAAGCAATTTCATCAGCCAGATCGATAATCTGTGCTTCCAAAGTCGCCCGTTGTTCAGGGTTATAGGGTTGAATCGCCTCTTTTCCCGCCTGGTCATAATCGGATGAATGTTTGATGATCCCTTCCCTAGTTTCCCAACTCAGATTCAGTCCGTCAAAACCTGGATAACGCTGTTCCAGCAGTTCCACAATCCGCAATGACTGTTGATTATGTTCAAAGCCCCCAAAATCTTTCATCAGCCGCTTGAGAACATACTCACCCGTATGTCCAAACGGGGTGTGGCCAAGATCATGCGATAATGCCAGTGCCTCAACCAGATCCTCGTTCAGGTGCAGATCCCTCGCAATCCCACGGGCTATCTGTGCTACTTCCAGAGAATGGGTCAAGCGGGTTCGATAGTAGTCACCTTCATGATTAACAAAAACCTGGGTTTTATATTCCAACCGGCGAAACGCCGCACAATGGATAATCCGATCCCGATCCCGCTCAAATGCCAACCGCTCATCCTTGAACGGCTCTGCATACTCGCGGCCAAGGCTCTGATTGCTGTGAGCAGCATAATTTGCCAATCCATGTTCACGCATAAAGAAACTCCCTTTGAACTGTAGATCAATAATACAACATCAGTATGACAAAATAAGTCACACTAATCGAACAATGCAGAGTTAAATGTCGATGAGTATATCAGAAGGGCGCCAGGATCAGGCACACTTTCCTGATCCTGGCTGAAAGTCTTATAAATTTGACATAGGGGATTGTTGTGCTACTAATTAAGTGTTCTTTTATTCGCTGCAATGGAGGGGTTGTGCAAAAAATACAAGAATCAAGCCTCAATAAAA
>JASJGT010000016.1:0-15288 GCA_033791405.1 Desulfuromusa sp. | reverse complement strand
GAACTGGAACAGCTACAAGCAAAGGCCAACGTTGATCGCAGTAGTGAACTCATCGAGCAAACACAACAGGTGGAGGGGGTCAATCTGCTTGCAGTGAAAATCCCCGGAACCGATGGCAAAGGATTACGCGACTTTTCTGACCAGCTGCGTGACAAACTTGGCTCCGGCGTCCTGGTGCTGGTCTCTGATGCCGATGGCAAAGTGGCTCTATTGGTCGCTGTTACGAAGGATCTCATTGATCGAGTCAAAGCGGGTAACCTGATTAAACCCCTCGCCAAAATCGTTGGTGGTCGTGGTGGCGGTCGTCCAGAACTGGCGCAAGCTGGCGGGTCGGATATTGATAAAATTGAGCAATTGTTACAAGCCGTCCCGGAACAGCTTAAGAATATTCTGGTCTAAAATTACATCAAATAGTGGATTATTTTCACTTACAAGCAGTCCGAAGCTAGACATCTCTGGCTGCTCCGCTATATTTATCTGATAAAACAAGTTGAGCTGACCTAAAGGTTATCTGAGAGAACTGAAAAATATGTCCCTGGCTGAATCAAATCACAAACGAAAGCAAAAAACTATTCTCTGTGCCGATGATGAACCGATCATTCGCGAACTCTGTGTCAATGTTCTGGATGACTACCATGTCTTGCTTGCAAAAGATGGACTTGAGGCATTAAAAATTCTTGAAACCATAGAGGTTGATATTGTTCTCAGCGACGTCATGATGCCCAATTTAGATGGGCTGGAGTTGTTACAAAAAATTAAGGAAATACGACCTGACCAATCAGTGATTTTGATGACTGGCTATTCAGATAAAGAATTGATCCTCCAAGCTCTTAAGGCGGGAGCAGATGATTTTATCAACAAGCCAATCAATATCCTCCAGCTGAGTACAACGGTTGAAAAAGTTTTTGAAAAACAAAAAATTCGTCAAGAACTGGCTGACCTGAAACGGACTGATCAGCTTAAAAGTGATTTTCTCGGACTGATTTCCCACAAACTCAAGACGCCTGTAACCGCTATTTCCCTGTTTATTCAGAATATTATGGAAGGGGTTGAAAGCCCGAATGATGCTAATTTCAAACAGATGGTGGCTATGGTTCAGGCTGAAACAGTTCACCTCGAACAGTTGATCCAGGATCTTCTCTATTTTAGTGATGTAACTCTACATGGGGGAGCTTTAACTCTTGAGCCAACTGATTTAGGCCTTGTTGTAGATCGAGTGGTGTTTGCCTTCCAGCCAGCGGCACTGCAACAGCAAATTAACCTTGAGAACACCATTGCTCCACCGTTGCCAACAGAACCACTCATGTTGAATCCGCAACGGATCAGTTTTGCTATCCGCTCCCTCCTCGATAATGCTATTAAATTTACCCCAAAAGGGGGCTCGATAAGCATTGAAGGAACTCTGGATGCTAATCAAGTTAAGCTATTGATTAAAGACACCGGCATTGGTATTCCATATCAGGAGCGTGCTAAAATATTCAATAAATTCTACCAAGTTGATCCCGAACATACCGGTCAGGTCCGTGGATTTGGTCTCGGCCTTTACTATGCCCGTGATTTCATTCGCAGCATGGGAGGTCAGCTCTATATTGAAAGTCAACCGAGTGGGGGAACTGTTGCAACAATTGAATTTCCCCTGCCGAGCTCAGAACCCCTGAACTCCTGAGTCATCCCTCTACTATCGTTGCTTTAGCCCTTTATTATCGGTCCCCCTTTATGTTATTTGTTATCATTTGTTATTATTCCTTATCGACTTAATTTTACTGGAGCTATAAATGTTTAAAGGGACAACAATTTGTTGTGTTCGGCATGACTCACAAGTGGCTCTGGCCGGGGATGGCCAGGTCAGTTTGGGCAACACGGTGATGAAACATAGTGCTCGAAAAATTCGCAGACTGTATCAGGATCAGATTCTTGCCGGTTTTGCCGGGAGTACCGCTGATGCCTTTACTCTTTTTGAAAAGTTTGAGGAAAAACTGCAGGAATTCCGTGGCAATCTCTCTCGCGCCGCGGTTGCGCTGGCCAAGGATTGGCGCACCGACAAGATGCTGCGGCGACTGGAAGCACTATTGATTGTCGCCGATAAGGATGTCACCCTTGTTATTTCTGGTGCGGGTGATGTCATTGAGCCGGATGATGGTGTTGCTGCTATTGGCTCCGGTGGCAGTTTTGCTCTGGCTGCGGCTCGTGCACTGGTCGCTCACTCTGACCTTGATGCCGAAAAAATTGTCGATCAAGCGCTGAGAATTGCTGCTGATATCTGTATCTATACCAATGACAAAATTTCTATTGAGGTTCTTAAGTGAATAATTTTACCCCCAGGGAGATCGTTTCCGAACTGGATCGCTATATTATTGGCCAGGACGATGCCAAACGTGCGGTCGCAGTGGCTCTAAGAAATCGCTGGCGGCGCCAGCAGGTTCCAGCTGAATTGCGAGACGAAATCGCTCCCAAAAATATTATTATGATCGGTCCTACTGGTGTGGGGAAAACCGAAATCGCCAGACGACTGGCTAAACTGGCTCAAGCCCCGTTCATCAAGGTTGAGGCAAGTAAGTTCACTGAGGTTGGCTACGTCGGTCGTGATGTTGAAAGTATGGTTCGTGATCTGGTTGAATTATCGATCAATATGGTGAAAGAAGAAGAAACACAAAAAATGCAACTTAAAGCAGAAGACAATGCCGAAGAAAAACTTCTGGATCTTCTGCTTCCCGGTGAAACTGACCAGTCACCGGATAAAAAGGATCAACGGCAACATACCCGTGACAGGTTGCGTAAACTGTTGAGATTGGGAGAGTTGGAAGAACGCTTCATAGAGCTGGAGATTGAGGTCAGCAGCATGCCGACCATGGGGGTTTTTACCCCACAGGGAAATGAAGAGATGGGGATGAACATCAAAGAGATGTTTGGCAATCTGTTCCCCAAAAATTCCAAGCGTAAACGGGTTAAAGTCAGTGAAGCGCGTCAGCATCTGATTGAATCTGAGGCTGAGAAACTGATCGATATGGAAAATGTCACCACTCTGGCTCGTGAGAGAGCCGAACAGAATGGGATCATCTTCATTGATGAAATAGACAAAATTGCCAGTCGTGAAGGAACACATGGCCCTGAAGTTTCCCGGGAAGGAGTACAACGGGATATCCTGCCGATTGTAGAGGGGAGCACTGTCAGCACCAAACATGGTTCGATCAAAACAGATCATATCCTGTTTATAGCTGCTGGGGCATTCCATACAGCGAAACCGTCTGACTTGATTCCGGAACTGCAGGGGCGCTTTCCGATCCGGGTTGAATTGAACAGTCTTGATGAGAATGATTTCTATCGTATTCTTACCGAACCGAAAAATGCCCTGATCCGGCAATATCGGGAATTGATGAAGACGGAGTCTATCCAGCTGGCCTTTGACGATGAAGCGATTCGTGAAATGGCGAAGATTGCTAAAACGGTCAATGACAGGACAGAAAATATCGGTGCCAGACGCCTGCATACGATTTTGGAAAAACTTCTGGAAGACCTTTCTTTTACGGCCCCGGAACTGGTTGAAAAACAGGTTAGTATCGGCGCCAAAGACGTTCAACAACGGCTGGCAGAAATCAGTCAGGATGAAGATCTATCGCGCTATATTCTGTAATGGCAGCGCAAAAATTTGATTTGTTGAGCGACTCATTATTCTGTAAAAAGGTTATAAGATAATGGCAATGGAAGAGCTGATCGGGAAAGCCAATGTTCTGATGGAAACGCTCCCCTGGATCAGGCGTTTTTATGGCAAAACTATCGTAATTAAATATGGTGGCAATGCCATGGTTGAAGAACACCTGAAAGAGAGCTTTGCCCGCGATATCATTATGATGAAATATATCGGACTGAATCCGGTCGTCGTTCATGGCGGTGGGCCACAAATCGGCAAAGTTCTTGAGGCAATGAAAATTGAAAGCCATTTTATTCAGGGAATGCGGGTCACCGATAGCGAAACCATGAACGTCGTCGAAATGGTTCTTGGTGGTAAAGTCAACAAAGAGATTATCACTAATATTAACCGTCATGGTGGGAAAGCTGTCGGCATCACCGGTAAAGATGGTGGCTTGATTCAGGCCAGAAAGCTGGAGATGACGGCTGTCAATCCAGATACCCTGACACCTGAAATTATTGATATTGGTATGGTTGGCGAAGTTGAATTCGTTGATCCAACCATTATCAAAAGCCTGGAAGCAAACAATTTCATCCCGGTCATTGCTCCCATTGGCGGTGGTCTCAATGGTGAAACCTATAATATCAACGCCGATCTGGTTGCCGGAAGAATAGCCGGAGCACTCAAGGCTGAAAAGTTAATTTTGCTGACCGACGTTGAAGGGGTCAAGGATAAGCAAGGTAAACTCATTTCGACCATCGACATTCAACGCGTTCCTGATCTGATTAACAATGGAACTATCTCCGGCGGAATGATTCCGAAGGTTAACTGTTGCGTCGACGCAGTTGATGAGGGTGTCACGCGGGCTCACATCGTCGATGGCCGGATGGAACACGCCTGCCTGCTGGAAATGTTCACCGACAAAGGAATTGGAACGGTTGTGGCGAGGCATAATTGATGGGCAATTCACAAAGCTGGATTGACCGGGGCATGGTTCATGTAGCTAAAACCTACGGACGCTATCCTTTGGTTGCTGCAAGTGGCGAAGGTTGCTGGCTGACCGATATTGATGGCAAAAAATATCTCGATTTCCTTGCTGGTGTTGCCGTCAATAATCTTGGCCATTGCCATCCCAAAATTGTTGAAGCTTTACAGAATCAAGCGAGTAAGCTGCTACACTGCTCTAATTTTTTTCATATTCCACAGCAGATTGAGCTGGCGGAAATTCTCTGCGAACACTCATTTGGTGACCGGGTTTTTTTCTGCAATTCAGGTGCTGAAGCCAACGAAGCAGCATTCAAGCTGGTACGAAAGTACAGTCTTGATAGCTATGGCGATGATCGATTTGAAATTATCACGACTGAAAATTCTTTTCACGGTCGGACTATCGCGACAATCAGTGCCACCAATCAGGAAAAAATATGCAATGGTTTTGGCCCACTGCTGCCGGGGTTCAAATATGTTCCGTTCGGTGATATTGAAGCGATCAAAGCAACCATCAACTCGAAAACCTGCGCCATCATGCTGGAGCCAATTCAGGGCGAAGGGGGAATCAACATTCCACCGGCAGGGTATCTTCAGGCAGTCCGAGAACTATGCGATCAAAATGAATTGCTATTGATCTTTGATGAAGTCCAGGTCGGACTTGGCCGAACCGGAAAACTTTTCGCTTATCAACACGATGGGGTTGAACCAGATGTGATGACTCTTGCTAAAGCGCTGGCAGCAGGACCACCCATCGGCGCCATGGTTGCCAGGGAAAAGTACGCCGAAGCCCTTGGACCTGGAACCCACGGTTCAACCTTTGGTGGGAATCCTCTACTGGCTGCTGCCGGAGTTGCCGCAATGAAGGTATTCCTCAATGGGGATGTTCTGAAAAACAGTGTCACCATGGGGGATTACCTGAAGGCGAAACTGGAGCAATTACAAACTAAATACACTTTTATTGCTCAAGTCCGTGGGCGTGGATTAATGATAGGAATGGAACTGACAATCGAGGGGGGTGAGATTGTCAAAACAGCCCTTGATCGAGGGTTGTTGATTAATTGTACTGCTGGAAAAATCCTCCGTTTTGTACCACCACTGATCGTCACTCGACAAGAGATCGACCAAATGATCAAAATACTGGATAAGATTTTTTCTGAATTAAGAACTGGAGAATAAGATGAATAAAGACTTCCTGTCTCTCTCGGATTGGTCGCTAGAAGATCTGGAATCAATCTTCTCTCTGACGAGAGAGCTGAAACAAAAACAGAAAGAAGGTACCTCTCACCAGCTACTCAAAGGACAAACTTTGGGGATGATCTTTGAGAAAAGTTCAACCCGTACCCGGGTCTCTTTTGAGGTCGGCATGTTCCAGCTCGGTGGGCATGGGTTGTTTCTCCATTCTGGAACCACCCAGATGGGTCGTGGTGAACCGATCAAAGATACCGCTCGGGTCATGGCGGGCTACTGTGATGGGGTCATGGCGCGAACCTATTCTCATGCCGCACTGGAAGAGTTTGCCGAACACAGCTATGTTCCAGTTATCAATGGTTTGAGCGATCTCTACCATCCTTGTCAGCTAGTTGCGGATATGTTTACCGTGACCGAACACAAAGAAAATTATCGCAATCTCAAATATTGTTGGATTGGTGACGGCAACAACATGGCAAACAGCTGGATTAATGCCGCAGCTGTCGCTGGTTTTGAGCTGCGCATTGCCACCCCTAAAGGATATGAGCCGGATAGTAAGATTGTTGCTCTGGCACGAAAATCCGGTGCAAAAATTCTACTGACTAACGATCCCCGTGAAGCCGCTGATGGGGTAGATGTCCTCAATACCGACGTCTGGGCCAGCATGGGGCATGAGGCAGAGCAACAGGAACGGATGAAAGCTTTTAACGGATTCCAGATCAATGGCTCTCTGCTTGAACTTGCTGACCCTGAAGCCGTTGTGATGCACTGTTTACCCGCTCACCGAGACGAGGAGATTACCGATGAAGTCGTCGAGGGAGCACATTCCATTATTTTCGATGAAGCCGAAAATCGTCTGCACGTACAAAAAGCGATTTTGGCAACTTTGATGGCACGTTGACCGATGCAGATTATCTGTCCCCACTGTGGTTTTAGCAAGCAGGTTGACCCAGAACAAATGCCGCCTGATACCGTCAGGGTTAACTGCCCAAAGTGTAAACAGGGCTTCCCGTTACAACAACAGGTTCAGGAACCGGCATCACAACCGGAAGTGGTAGCCACAGGATATCAGTCCGGGACGAACGAAACAAAAATGTCTGCTCAGGCAGAAATGGATGCTTTGCCGAAGGCGGGATTCTGGATGCGACTGGTTGCTACCTTCATTGATGCGTTTATTGTATTTGTGCTGCAGTTTCTACTCGGATCACTGCTTGCTGTGGCCGGGGTTGCCACAGGTGGAGGCAGCGAAGGTTCTGTTGGTAATATGGCGATCCTGATACAATTATTCGGGTTTGTCCTCAGCATTGTCTACTATGTTTTCTTCACCGGTTACTGCGGCCAAACGCCGGGGAAGATGGCTTTACGAATAAAAGTGATCCGACGCGATGGAGCAGCGCTCAGTTATGGTAGAGCCGCTTTTCGTGAAGTTCCGGCAAAATTCATTTCAGGGATAATTTTCGGCATTGGCTATCTCATGGTTGCCTTTGATGATCAGAAACAGGGGCTGCACGACCGCATGGCTGACACATACGTCATCAAGCTTTGATGGCTCGCCATCACATTAAACTTTAGGAGCAATTAAAATGGGTAAAAAAGAAGACGTCAAAAAAGTAGTTCTCGCCTATTCCGGTGGGCTGGATACCTCGATCATTCTCAAATGGCTGGTTGAAGAATATGATTGTGAAGTTATTGCCTTCTCCGCTGATCTCGGCCAAGGAGAGGAACTGGATGGTATCCCGGAAAAAGCTAAAAATACTGGTGCCAGTGTCTGTCATATCCTCGATCTGAAAGAGGAATTTACCCGTGATTTTGTTTTTCCAATGTTTCGCGCCAATGCAATCTACGAAGGGCGTTACTTCCTTGGGACCTCCATCGCCAGACCATTAATTTCCAAGGCACAGATGGAAATTGCCGCCAAAGAAGGGGCTGATGCCGTTTCTCATGGGGCGACCGGGAAAGGCAACGATCAGGTTCGTTTTGAAATTTCCTACTACCATTTTGATCCATCAGTCAAAGTTATCGCCCCTTGGCGGGAGTGGGACTTGAACAGCCGTACTGCCCTTGAAGAGTACGCTAAGAAGCATGCAATTCCAATCCCAACCAGCAAAAAATTCCCCTGGAGTTCTGACCGTAACCTGCTACATATCTCCTTTGAAGGCGATGTTCTGGAAAACCCCTGGGCAGAAGCTCCTGCAGAGATGTATGTTCTTACTGTCGCTCCAGAAGATGCACCCGATCAACCAGAATATGTTGAGATTGAGTTTGAAAAAGGTGATGCTGTTGCCGTTAACGGCGAACGCCTCTCCCCAGCGAAACTACTGGCTAAATTAAATGAACTCGGGGGCAAACACGGTATCGGACGAGTTGATCTGCTGGAAAATCGCTACGTCGGCATGAAGAGCCGTGGCGTCTATGAAACTCCCGGTGGAACCATCCTTGAAGAAGCCCACCGTGGAGTTGAACAGATCACCATGGATCGTGAAGTGATGAACCTGCGTGATTCGTTGGTTCCCCGCTATGCTGCGATGATTTACAACGGCTACTGGTTTGCTCCAGAGCGGATCGCGCTGCAGACACTGATTGACGAAACTCAAAAAACCGTCAATGGCAAAGCCCGCATCAAATTGTATAAAGGGCACTGCCGTGTTGTTGGTCGTGACTCTGCAACCGACAGTCTGTTCAATGTCGACTTTGCAACCTTTGAAGCAGATGATGTTTACAATCAGGCTGATGCCGAAGGTTTCATCAAGCTCAGCGCCTTGCGGTTAAGGATTGCAGCAATGCAACGTGCAGCCAAGAAATAGATATATCATTCGTCAGCGGCTCGGTGGAGATTGAGATAACCACCGAGCCTGCGGGAACTATCCTTGCAAACAGCCTTACAAAAACAGATTAAGACTTCCGTGGTCGCCTGTATCATGGATGAAAAGCAGAGAATCCTTCTGACTCGGCGTAGCATTCCACCATTTTTTGGTCAGTGGGTCATGCCCGGAGGGAAAATTGACCATGGTGAATCAATTGAATGCGCACTCCTTCGCGAGGTCAAAGAAGAGGTTGGTCTTCAGATTGAGATAGGCCAACTCGTTGATATCTACGAACATCTGGCGATTGGTCATGAACAAGACCATTACATCATTCTCTACTACCAAGCCAAAGCCTTGACCTTTGAACTAAAGCTTAACCCGGATGAACTGAGCGAAGCGATCTGGGTTTCACATCACCAGCTCCCGACGCTGAACGTCCCACCAGGTTGTCGTCAGGTTCTAGCTCACCTCTTCCCTGAGCTGGCATGGCCGGGGCTGAAGCCTCCCGGGGACAATGCGGACTGCGAAATTCCCGGGGTTAACTCTCTGCACTGATTGTTGCTACTATGTTCACAATTATCAAAAAGAATATTGATATAGATTTCCAGCGTGGGCACCACCTACACTGCATGATCAGCCAGATCCCCAACGAATTCAGCTTTGAAAAAGGATCTGATTCCCAATCTATCACCCAGCGCAAGTGGCAGCGCGTCCGGTCAGTTCTGGAACTCATCACAAATGCCGAGAGTAATTTAAAAAAAATACATTTTCTCCTCTTTCCTGAGGGGACGTTACCCTGTAGTCACTTTGACCAAGCTCTTTCCTTGATTACTCAAAGTTTTCCAATCAATACTGTGACCATGCTTGGCCTCGAGGCTTTTTCTCTCGCCACTTTTTCCGCCTTAGCCCAACGCTTTAAGAATGACAATGAAGAGTTACTGCAATCTATCTGCGAAGACCGTCAAAGTGGAAAAATTGACGACTTACAGGTAAACAGTACTGCAATCGTCATCAAGGAGAACACTGGGAAGGTACGGGTCTTTTTACAGGCTAAAAGCCATCCGTGCTACCACGAGGAAGCTATGGATGCCTACCATGATCTTTATCACGGCAAAGTGTTTCCCCTGTGGCATTGTCCCACCACTGGCTTTAATTTCATGGCGATGATCTGTTTTGACTATATCTACCGTACTCCCTATGAATCCAATATCCGGCAGATAATCGATTACGCTAATGAATTGTATTTTTCCAGTCGTCAGCAACTTGATTTACTGGTAGTTTTAGAGTGTAATCCCAAACCGGAACACATCTTGTTCCGGAATGTTGTACACGGCTTTTATGGTGAAATGCTAGAATCGACACCTGGAGTACATGACACTATTACTGTTTTCTGTAATGCTTCGGGTGAGACCAGCGCTTCTTTGTCGACTGACTATGAAGGGTCTTTCGGGCACTCATCGATTATTATGCACGAGAGTCACAAAATAGCGCAGCGACAACTCCCTAATTTTACTGTCGACAATTTTGATGGGTTACCTGTTTGCCGACTGCGTTTTAAAAGTGACACAAGGCTATTTTATTTCAACCTGCCGGTCTTCCATAGGTTTGACCCACGGACAACACGCATGCCACTGAAAATCCACCGTATTTATCAGGAAGATGGTCAAGGCAATTGGATAAACATGCGGGACATCGAAGATGGTGATCTGAATGTTCCTGATTCTCGAGGAGAACCATAATGAGCAGTAAACTCTGGGGCGGTCGTTTCACCCAGCCCACAGACAAATTTGTCGAGGAATTTACTGCCTCAATCGGATTTGATCAGCGTCTTGGCAGCTACGATATCCAGGGTTCTAAAGCGCATGCTGAAATGCTTGGACGGCAAGGGATTATTGCGGTTGAAGAGGCAGAGCAAATTATTGCCGGGTTGGATGAAATCCTCAGCGAGATTGAGACAGGGGAAATGGAATTTTCCATCGCACTGGAAGATATCCATATGAATGTTGAGGCACGGCTGATTGAACAGATCGGTGCTGTCGGTGGCAAACTCCATACCGGCCGCAGCCGTAACGATCAGGTTGCGGTCGATATCCGCCTCTACCTGCGTGATGAAATCGATACGATTCTTGACTACCTCAAAAAGCTCGAAAGCTCATTAATCCAGCAAGCTGAGCAGAACCTTGATGTCATCATGCCTGGCTATACCCATCTGCAGACGGCTCAGCCGGTACTCTACAGCCATCACATGCTCGCTTACCGCGAAATGATTGCCCGTGATTGCAGCAGGCTCCGTGATTTACGAGTCAGATTCAATTATATGCCACTCGGTGCCGGGGCTTTAGCCGGAACCACTTTCCCCATCGACCGCGAATGGGTTGCAGAGCAACTGGGTTTCGACGGGGTTACCAGAAACAGTCTCGATAGTGTTTCCGACCGCGATTTTGCCATCGAGTTCTGTAGCTTTGCCGGGATCCTGATGATGCATTTGTCACGCCTCTCAGAAGAATTGATCCTTTGGTCGAGTGCCGATTTTAACTTCATCGAGCTCTCCGATGCCTTCTGCACCGGCAGTTCCATTATGCCACAGAAGAAAAACCCTGATGTCCCTGAACTGGTTCGTGGTAAAACCGGTCGGGTTTACGGCAATCTGATTTCATTGTTAACTTTGATGAAGGCGTTGCCTCTGGCTTACAATAAGGACATGCAGGAAGATAAGGAGCCCCTTTTTGATACCATTGATACGGTCAAGGGGAGCCTCAAGGTTTTCGCCTCCATGATTGCAGAAATGAGTGTTAAGGGTGATAACATGCGTATTGCGGCAGCACGTGGATTCTCCACTGCAACCGATGTTGCCGATTATTGTGTCCGGAAAGGATTACCTTTCCGGCAGGCGCATGAAGTGGTCGGTAAAACTGTGCGCTATTGCGTCGAAACGGGCAAAGATATCCCTGAACTGAGCTTAACTGAATTCAAGGAATTTTCTGATCTGATCGAAGCAGATATTTACGATTATGTCACCCTTGAAGCCTCGGTCAACGCCCGCAAAGCAACTGGTGGTACGGCGCGGGAAGCAGTTGAACGGGAACTAAGTCGCTTAAAACCATCCTAGGAGAACGTCGGACTTTGCGAATAACATATTTTTTTATTATATTGGCCTTTGTCCTGAGCCTTAATGCCTGTGGGAAGAAAGGGCCGGTACGGCCAATCGACACACTACCAGGCACGACACAAACAAACACAGTTACAGCACCAAATAACTGCTGTAACTGATCGTTAGACAGGGAGGAAAACATGTTTCAAGGATCTATGGTCGCAATCATTACCCCTTTTGATGCTCAGGGGAAGTTTGATGAAGAAAGCTACCGCCAGCTGATTGAATTTCAAATTGAGAATGGTACCGATGTTATTGTCCCCTGTGGTACCACCGGGGAATCTGCTACTTTAGATTATAAAGAGCATGATCAGGTGATCAAGGTCTGTATCGAGCAGGTGAATAAACGGATCCCGATTCTTGCCGGCACAGGTTCCAATGCCACTGCTGAAGCGATAGCTATCTCCCAACATGCTAAGGAAATGGGAGCTGACGGGGTTTTGTTGGTTGCTCCCTACTATAATAAACCGTCTCAAGAAGGGCTCTATCAAAATTTCAAGGCTATTGCTGAGAATGTTGCTCTGCCACAGGTTTTGTATAATGTCCCCGGTCGAACCGGCATAAATATGGTTGCTGAAACAACAGTTCGCCTGGCAGAAATTGACAATATTGTTGCGATCAAAGAGGCCTCGGGTGATATCACTCAGGCGAGTGAAATTATTGCCCGGGCTGGCGATAAAATTGATGTCCTCTCCGGTGATGATTTTCTCACTTTGCCATTGATGGCTTGTGGTGCCAAAGGGGTCATTTCAGTCACAGCCAACATCATACCGAAGCAGGTTAAAGCGATGGTTCAAGCAATTCAGGGAAGCCGTTGGGACGAGGCGCGACAACTGCACCTGCAACTACTTGATGTTCATCAAGCCATGTTTATCGAATCAAATCCGGTTCCGGTAAAAACCTCTGCAGCATTGATGGGTAAGTGCCGATCTGATGTTCGTTTGCCAATGGTTGCTATGCAATCGAATACTCTGGAACAACTGCAAACGGTGCTGCGTAAGCATAATTTGATTTGAATCACGTAGGGGTGCGGTAAGTAGCGTCCCTACAATGATATACAAAATATAGGTGAAAATTGATGAAAGTAGCAATCGTTGGTGCTGCCGGTCGCATGGGTGGTCGTCTAATTCAAGCAGTTTTGGAAGCGGAAGGGCTGGAATTGACCGGTGCAACTGAACGTTCCGGACATCCACAAATTGGCGCAGATGCTGGGTTACTTGCAGCGGTGGGAGAGCTGGGAGTGCCGATCACTGATGATTTGGCTGCAACTATGGCCAATGCCGATGTCCTAATTGACTTCACCTTCCCCGATGTCACCCTGCAAAATCTGGAGATTTGTGCAAAGCTGGGGAAAATGGTGGTTAGTGGCTCAACTGGATTTACTCCCGAGCAGAAAACTCAGGTGGAAAAACACGCCGAAAAAATTCCAGTCGTTCTTGCTCCCAATATGAGCGTCGGGGTTAATGCCTGCTTCAAACTACTCAAAGAAGCTGCCAAAATTCTTGGCGATGATTTTGATGTCGAAATCGTTGAGCTGCACCACAATAAGAAAAAAGATTCCCCTTCTGGAACTGCAGTCCGCATGGGTGAAGTTGTCGCCGAAACTCTGGGACGTGACTATAATCAAGTTGCTAACTATCATCGTGAAGGGATGTGCGGTGAGCGGACAAAAGAAGAGATTGGGATGCAAACCGTGCGTGGCGGTGATATTGTCGGTGAGCACACCGTTTATTTCATCGGCATGGGAGAGCGGATAGAAATCAGCCACCGTGCCATGAGTCGGGATATGTTTGCCCGTGGAGCAGTGCGAGCTTGCCAATGGCTGCAAGGTAAAAGTTCTGGGCTTTATGATATGCAGGATGTTTTGAGTTTAACTTGAAATCAACTTAAGGGAGATCAAAATGAAAAAAACGCTGATACTATTGCTGGTTCTTTTGTCATTGGTTCTTTCTGGCTGCGAAACCTTTCATGGGCTCGGTAGAGATATTGAGAATGCCGGTGGATGGATTCAACAAAAAGCCGATTAAAGTAACGATATTTAAACCTGACGACGAAAAAAAGACCCTTCTAGCGACTCTTGTATAACAAAAATTTGGAGAAATTTATATGGCACGGATCAACGATAATTATTTAAAACTTCAAGCTGGCTACCTCTTCCCGGAAATCAGCCGTAGAGTCAATGAGTTTACGCAGGCCAACCCGGATGCAAACGTTATCCGTCTTGGCATCGGTGATGTAACAAAACCTCTGGTTCCAGCGGTACTCAAAGCATTTCACCAAGGTGTTGATGAAATGGCTGATAAAACAACCTTCCATGGTTACGGTCCTGAGCAGGGGTATGATTGGCTATCGCAGATTATCATTGATAAAGCGTATAAACCACTTGGTGTCGGTTTGAAAGCATCAGAAGTATTTATCTCTGACGGATCCAAATGTGACAGTAGTAATATTCTTGATATTTTTGATCTGAGTAACAAGGTTGCTATCGGTGATCCTGTCTACCCGGTTTATAACGACACCAACGTTATGGTTGGCCGAAGCGGTCAAATGAATGAAAAGGGTTATTATGAAGGATTGGTTTACATGCCGTGTACTGAGGAAAATGGATTTAATCCTGATTTCCCAAGCGAAAAAGTTGACCTGATCTATCTCTGTTACCCCAACAACCCGACCGGAACCGTTGCTACCAAAGAGCAACTGAAAGCTTGGGTTGATTATGCGATTGTAAATGATGCCGTGATTCTATTCGATGCCGCCTACGAAGCATTTATTACAGAAGCGGATATTCCCCACTCCATCTACGAGATTGAGGGAGCCAAGCAATGCGCTATCGAGTTCCGGTCTTTTTCTAAAACAGCTGGTTTTACCGGGGTGCGTTGCGGACTGACTGTCGTTCCGGAAGAATTGATGGGGACAGCCACTAACGGTGAAAAATATAGCTTCAATAAACTCTGGAATCGTCGCCAGTGTACCAAATTTAATGGTGTTTCCTATCCCGTACAGAAAGCTGCTGCAGCTGTTTACAGTGATGAAGGCTGGGCACAAGTTAAAGATATTATCGACTTCTATATGGAGAATGCCCACATCATCCGCGAAGGATTATCCGCCGCTGGAATCGAATGTTTTGGTGGTATCAATGCCCCCTATATCTGGTTGAAAACTCCAGAAGGGATGAGTAGCTGGGATTTCTTTGATAAACTCCTCAATGAATGCTTTGTGGTCGGGACTCCCGGCAGTGGCTTCGGCCCCAGCGGTGAAGGATATTTCCGGCTCTCAGCATTTGGTGAGAAAGAAAATGTGGAAACGGCAGTACAGCGAATCAAGGAAAAATGGGGAAAGTAATCAAACCTCCATATTAAATTGTCAAAAGTGAACTTGATGGTTCGGTCTATTCAGCCCCAGAGAATGTACTGATCTATGTCACCTCTAACCGCCGTTATCTGCTCCCCGAGTATGAGAGTGATCACATCGGTGGGAAATTCGTAAAGGGGGAATTACAGCAAAGTGAAATTCAGGAGGAAAAAAGCTCT
>JASJGT010000015.1:0-6241 GCA_033791405.1 Desulfuromusa sp. | reverse complement strand
GGTTATGCCTGGTGATAATATTGCCATGACAGCAGAGCTGATCACCCCGATCGCCATGGATAAAGAACTACGCTTTGCTATCCGCGAGGGTGGCCGCACTGTCGGTGCTGGCGTGGTGAGTGAAGTTATCGAGTAATAAGAAAAGTATTAGTAAATCGCTCCTTTCCGCTTGATAGCGGAAAGGAATTATGAGGTAAGTACTATGCGTGACATTGTCACTCTTGCTTGTACAGAGTGTAAGCAAAGAAACTACACTACAACAAAAAACAAGCGGAACACTCCAGATAAACTGGAGTTCAATAAGTATTGTCGTTTCTGCCGGAAGCATACCCCCCATAAAGAAACAAAATAACGGGGAAGTGGCAGGAGCCGGGATAGAATCGTAGGCCAGTAGCTCTAACGGCTAGAGCACCGGACTCCAAATCCGGGTGTTGGGGGTTCGAATCCCTCCTGGCCTGCCAAAATTGCGAATAGTACTTTAGCGAGGCCAGTAGATCGATGTTTGGAAATTTAAACGAGTTTTTTACCAACGTCAAAGCAGAGTTAAAGAAGGTTACTTGGCCAACAAGGAAAGATACCTATGCTTCAACGATGGTTGTAATTATGTTGGTGATAATCAGTGCGATCTTTCTTGGCGGTGTTGATGTGATTCTTTCGCGCCTTATTCGTTTGATCCTCGGTTGAGGAGAAAAAGGACTTTACCATGGCGATGAAATGGTACGGCGTGCACACCTATTCAGGGTATGAAAATAAGGTCAAACTCAACCTTGAGGAGCGAATTCGCTCCACAGAGGTTGAAGATCTGTTTGAGGAGATCCTGATTCCTTCTGAAACTGTGGTTGAAATGCGTAAGGGAGAGCGTAAAACCTCAACTCGCAAGTTTTTCCCCGGTTATATTCTGGTGCGGATGGAGCTTAACGATGAAACTTGGCATGTGGTGACCGGTACGACAAAAGTGACCGGTTTTGTGGGGGGAGCGCAGAATCCTCCACCAATTTCTGATGCAGAAATTGCTAAGATTACTAACCGCATGGAAGAGGGTGTCGAGAAGCCAAAGCCGAAAGTTGAATTTGAAATTGGTGAGACTGTTCGTGTCGTTGACGGGCCGTTCCTTAATTTTACTGGAATGGTGGAGGACGTTCGTCCTGATCGAGGCACATTGAAAGTGATGGTCAGTATATTTGGTCGGGTTACCCCGGTAGAATTAGAATTTATTCAAGTTGAAAAGACCAGCTAAGCTGGGATGAACGTTTCGTTCGTTTAAGGAGTCAGTAATGGCCAAGAAGATTATTGGACAGATTAAATTGCAGATCCCAGCAGGTAAGGCGAACCCATCGCCGCCAGTTGGCCCCGCACTTGGACAGCACGGGGTAAACATCATGGAGTTCTGTAAAAATTTCAACGCAAAAACTCAAGATCAGGATGGTTTGATTATTCCTGTTGTGATTACTGTTTTTGCTGATCGTTCCTTCTCCTATATTACCAAGACACCACCGGCTGCTGTTTTACTGCTACGTGCAGCAAAATTAAAAAAGGGTTCCGGGGTTCCAAATAAAGAGAAGGTCGGCAAGGTCACCAAGGATCAGGTTCTTGAAATCGCTCGGCTGAAAATGCCTGACCTCAATGCTTTCTCAGAAGAGGCTGCAATGCGGATTATTGAAGGTACTGCACGCAGCATGGGAATTGAAGTCGCCTGAGACGGCGCGTAGTGGAGATAGAAGATGGCAACAGGTAAAAACATCAAAAATGCAAAAGAGCTGATTGATCGTTCCCAACTCTATAGTATTGACGAAGCACTTGAGCTGCTCAAAAAAGGTTCTTTTGCGAAGTTCGATGAAACAGTTGACGTGAGTGTTCGCTTGGGTGTTGACCCACGCAAGTCTGATCAGATGATTCGGGGTGCTGTTGTTTTGCCAAACGGTCTCGGTAAGAACGTTCGGGTTCTGGTCTTTGCAAAGGGTGAAAAGGCGCAAGAGGCTGAAGCTGCTGGCGCTGATTTTGTCGGTGCAGATGATCTGGCTGAAAAAATACAAGGTGGCTGGTTTGATTTTGATACAGCAATCGCCTCTCCTGATATGATGGGCGTTGTTGGTAAGATTGGTCGGGTATTGGGGCCACGTGGCCTGATGCCTAACCCAAAAGTAGGTACCGTCACTATGGATCTGGCTCGTGCTGTTGAAGAGGCGAAGTCTGGTAAAGTTGAGTATCGCGTAGAAAAAGCGGGTATCATCCATACTCCGGTTGGTAAGGTTTCTTTTGATGCTCAAAAGCTTAAAGAAAATATTCTTTCGCTGGTTGATGTTTTGGTAAAAGCAAAGCCATCAACCGCAAAGGGGACTTATCTGAAAAAGATTACGCTATCAAGCACAATGGGTGCTGGCATTAATCTTGATATTCCCCAGCTACAGGCTTTATTCAAGTAGACGACTGCTTGATTTACAGGCTTAAAGTCAAAGACAGCAGGTATGCAAAGCATTTAATGGTTGATCCACCTGCCGAGGCTGTCGGGTACTGTGACGACGAAGTCGTCTCTTCCCTTCAACTTGACTTGGGCGGGATTTTACAATCCCAAGATCTTAACGAAAGGAGGAGAATAGATGGATAGGACAACAAAAGAACAGGTCGTTCAGGATTTGACACGGCGCTTGGCTGAGACTCAGGCGGCATTTCTGGCAGATTATCGTGGTATTGATGTTGAGCAGGCCACCCAGTTGCGGCGTGAGTTAACTCAGGCAGGGGTAGAATATCGGGTTGTTAAAAATAACCTGTTGAAGCTTGCAGCTCAGGGTACACCAGCTGAAGAACTTCAGCCATTCTGTGTTGGGCCGACCGCAATTGCGTTATCAGGTGATGATCCGGTTGCTCCGGCTAAGATTCTAAGTAAGTTTGCTAAAGAAATTGACGCTTTTGAGCTTAAAGCAGGAGTTCTCAGTGGCAAGTTATTATCAGTCTCTGAGATCAGTGCTTTAGCTGAGTTGCCGAGTCGTGAAGAATTGTTGGCTATGGCGTTGAGCTCAATGAATGCCCCGATAACCAATTTTGTTGGAACAATGGCTGCAATTCCACGTTCCTTGGTTCAGGTATTGAACGCTATCGGTGAGAATAAAGCCGCATAGTTTAAACAAGACATAGTTGATAAAAGTTTAAAACATATATTTGGAGGAAAAAATGGCTAAAGTTACTAAAGAACAAGTTGTGGAATTTATTGAAAATATGACAGTTTTGGAAATGTCTGAGTTTGTTAAAGAGCTCGAGGACAAGTTTGGTGTTTCTGCCGCTGCACCGGTTGCTGCTGCTGCCGCTGCCCCTGTTGCTGCTGCTGCTGAAGAACAGACCGAGTTTGATGTTATTTTGTCCAGCTTTGGTGAGAAAAAAATTAACGTTATAAAAGCTGTTCGCGCAATTACCGGTCTTGGGCTGAAGGAAGCTAAAGAGCTGGTCGATGGCGCACCTGGCACTGTTAAAGAAGCGGCTTCCAAGGATGAAGCTGAAGAGATTAAGAAACAGCTTGAAGAAGCTGGTGCCAGCGTGGAGCTGAAATAGTCAGCTTTTCTTGCTAATTTGTTCTTAGCCAAGGTCACCTTGTGTGGCCTTGGCTATTGTCGTTGTCAGCCTCGGCACTTTGCTGAGGTGGACCTTCTAATCTGGTCCAGAGTGGTGTCTGCCCGAGTCTCTTAAAAAAGATTCGAGATCTTGACCCCAAAGGAGAAATCATGGCGTATTCGTTTGCGAATAATCCGCTTCTCAGGAAGCATTTCGCAAAGGTTGCGAATATCATCGATATTCCAAACCTCATTGATATACAAAAAACTTCTTATAAAAGGTTCTTGCAGGCAGAGTTGCCTTCTCCAGAACGCAAACAAAGTGGTCTAGAGGCGGTCTTTCGGTCTGTTTTTCCCATTCATGATTTTAGTGACACTTGTTCCATGGAATATGTTTCCTATAGTTTGGGTGTGCCTAAATATGATGTCGAGGAATGTCATCAGCGTGGCATGACCTACGCTGCTCCAATTAAGGTCAAGGTGCGTCTGGTCACTTGGGATGTTGACAAGGATGCCGGTACCCAGTCGATCAGGGATATCAAAGAGCAAGAAGTTTATTTTGGTGAAATTCCATTGATGACAGAAAATGGAACATTCATCATCAATGGAACCGAGCGAGTTATTGTTAGTCAGTTACATCGTTCACCAGGGGTCTTCTTCTCTCACGATAAAGGCAAAACTCATTCCAGCGGCAAAATTCTCTTTAGTGCGCGGATCATCCCTTACCGGGGCTCATGGCTCGACTTTGACTTCGATCATAAGGATCTGCTCTGGGTTCGTATCGACCGGCGCCGTAAGCTTCCTGCAACCGTATTGCTGAAAGCCCTTGGCTATACGACAGAGGAATTACTTAAATATTACTATGATTTAGAAGAAATATCTTGGACGGGCAAGGAATATATCAAGAAGGTTAATTTCGATCTCTTAACTGGAAAGCGTTCCAGTTCCGATGTCCTCTCCACTGGTGGGGAGGTGCTGGTCAAGGCAAATCGCAAATTTACCCGTTCCGCCATCCGTAAGCTTAATGAAGATGGAATAGAATCAATTCCAATTACTGCTGAGGAGCTGATTGGCCAAGTTGTTGCCAGCGATATTGTTGATGAGACGACCGGTGAGGTCATTCTCGAATGCAATGGGGAACTCAGTGAGGCGAAACTCGAGGAGTTGCGCGAAAAAGGGATCAATACCTTCTCTACATTATTCATTGACCACCTTTATGTTGGTTCCTACCTAAGTGATACCCTGAGGGTTGATAAGGTAGAGACGGCTGATGATGCGATCATTGAGATTTTTCGACGTCTGCGTCCAGGTGATCCCCCTACAATAAGAACCGCAACAACCCTTTTTGAAAGTTTGTTCTTCAATGCGGATCGGTATGATATCTCAGCTGTTGGGCGGTTAAAGCTCAACCACAAGCTTGGAGTCGATAGTCCGTTGGATCTTTCCACTTTGACGAAGGAAGATATCCTCAGAGTTGTTCGATATCTTGTTGATTTGCGTAATAGTAAAGGCTCTGTTGATGATATTGACCACCTTGGTAATCGACGGGTTAGAGCTGTTGGCGAACTACTGGAAAATCAATATCGTGTAGGCCTGGTACGGATGGAGCGTGCGATCAAGGAACGGATGAGCTTGCAGGACGTTGATAGCTTGATGCCGCATGATTTGATTAACTCCAAACCGGTTTCAGCAGTTGTCAAAGAATTCTTTGGCTCCTCACAGTTGTCGCAGTTTATGGATCAGACCAATCCTCTCTCTGAGGTGACCCACAAGCGCCGCTTGTCGGCACTTGGGCCGGGTGGTTTGACCCGCGAGAGAGCTGGTTTCGAAGTTCGTGATGTCCATCCAACTCACTATGGTCGGGTTTGTCCGATTGAGACTCCTGAAGGGCCAAATATTGGTCTGATTGCTTCATTGGCAACCTACGCCCGAATTAACGAATATGGTTTTGTTGAAACACCGTATCGAATCGTTAACGATGGTCAAGTCAGCACTGAAATTAAGTACTTCTCGGCACTGGAAGAAGAAGGACATGCGATCGCTCAAGCAAATGCACCGATTGACGACAATGGTGTGTTTATTAACGAACTTGTCAATGTGCGACAAACTGGCGAATTTTTGTTGTTGCCACCAGACCAGATTGACTTGATGGATGTTTCACCAAAGCAGATTGTTTCAGTTGCCGCTGCTCTGATTCCATTTTTGGAAAACGATGATGCCAACCGGGCATTGATGGGTTCAAATATGCAGCGTCAGGCAGTTCCTTTGGTTTTTCCTGAACCTCCTCGTGTTGGAACCGGTATGGAAGCCAAGGCAGCCTATGATTCCGGTGTCCTTGTAAAGGCAAGGAAGTCCGGTGTAGTGGAATATGTCAGTTCTTCAAAAGTTATTATTAAGTCTGATAACCCTGCTGATGAGGGCTCCCTGGATGAATATCATATGCAGAAATACCAGAGAACTAATCAGGATACATGTTTTAATCAGCAGCCCATTGTTTCAGTTGGGCAGATTGTAGATGCAGGCGCAGTTCTTGCTGATGGACCTGCAACAAAATATGGTGAACTGGCTCTTGGAAGGAATGTTCTTGTTGGTTTTGTGCCCTGGAATGGTTACAATTATGAGGATGCAATCCTTATTTCAGAAAAAGTTGTTAAAGAAGATGTTTTTACATCTCTTCATATAAAAGAATTCAGTGTTGA
>JASJGT010000014.1:0-4874 GCA_033791405.1 Desulfuromusa sp. | reverse complement strand
AGGTGGTATCCGTGGCGTCCAACAGCTGCGTGAAAAGATTGAACAAACTCGTTTGGCTATTGCCGAGGCAGAACGTGACTATGATCTGAATCGAGCTGCTGAACTTAAACATGGGCGCTTACCGGAACTGGAGAGGCAGCTGCAAGCAGAGGAACAACAGATGGAGAATAGCGACGCAACTGCCAAGTTGCTGCGTGAATAGGTCACTGAAGATGAAATTGCCAAGATTGTTGCTAATTGGACTGGTATCCCGGTCACCCGATTGGTTGAAGGTGAGCGGGAAAAACTCCTCAAACTGGATGAAATTCTTCATCAACGGGTCATTGGCCAGGATGAAGCTGTTCAACGGGTTACCGATGCGGTGATTCGGGCACGAGCCGGGATCAAAGATCCCCGGCGGCCTATCGGTTCATTCATTTTTCTCGGTCCAACCGGAGTGGGTAAAACAGAATTGGCGCGGACTCTGGCGGAGACGTTATTTGATAGCGAGGATAATATGATTCGCATCGATATGTCAGAGTATATGGAAAAGCATGCGGTGAGTCGGTTGCTCGGGGCTCCTCCCGGTTATATCGGCTACGAAGAAGGAGGGCAATTGACCGAGGCGGTGCGACGGCACCCCTATGCAGTGATTCTGTTTGATGAAATTGAAAAAGCCCACCCCGATGTGTTTAATGTTCTATTACAGATTCTGGATGATGGTAGGGCAACCGATTCCAAAGGTCGCACCGTCAGTTTTAAAAATACCGTTATTATTATGACCTCAAATATTGCTTCTGATTACCTGATTGAAGGGATTCGTGATGGTGAAATTCCAGACGAGGTTATCCATCAGGTTGAACAAGCGTTGCGGCAGAGCTTTCGACCAGAGTTCCTGAACCGTGTTGATGACACCATTATTTTTAAACCGCTGAGCAAAGGAGAAATCAAGCAGATTGTGTTGCTGCTGATTGAAGAGTTGCGTCAACGGATGGCCGAAAAAAATCTTGGGCTGGATTTGACAGATGCCGCCTGCGATTATATTGTCGAAACCGCTTACGATCCGGTCTACGGTGCCCGTCCGCTCAAGCGCTTCATTCAGAGGCAACTGGAAACAAAAGTAGGACGAACCTTGATTGCTGGTGATGTGGGGGATGGTGCCCGGATTGTTGTTGATTTGGTTGCTGGAGAATTGATTGTGGAAGTGCAGAAGTCATAATATTTTTTTTGGAATATCTCACTAATTTGCTTGTCAATTTTCTGGAACCATGTAAAATATTACTAAAGTAGTAACACTTAAAATTGCAACATCAATAAGGGGAGAAATGTTATGCGTATCGATATTCTTTGTACACCGGATCACCCTGAAAGTTGTCAAGGGACTGTTGAAAACGTTCGCGAAGCCCTCGATCAGCTCGGCGTTAAAGCTGAAGTTCATCAGTTCAATGATACACGTAAAATGATTGATAACCGGATTTACGTTGTTCCAGCCTTGATGATTGATGATCAGGTACGAATTGCCGGTCGGGTGCCTGAGGTGGATGAAATTGTTAATTTTATCATTGAACGGCCACGTTATCTGCAGGAAGTGGCAAAAGTTGCTTAGACATCCCTTGTTTTTGGATTAAGAGGCACCTGAAAATGATAAATATGAATCTGTAAAGGGCTCCTTGCGCTAGCGTAGGAGCCTTTACTTTTGGTAAATTCTCAGGTAAGCTTAATCTGTAGTTTCTAAGGAGCTTTGGTCATGGCAAAAATTTTATTGGTTGATGACGTTGATTTATTTCTTGAGCTTGAACGTTCCTATCTGGAAAGTTGTGGTTATGACCTAGTCACCGCTTCCTCTGGAGAGGAGACTCTCCAACGACTCGATAAAATTTCACCTGACGTGCTGTTACTTGATTATTATATGCCGGGGATTAATGGTGACGAAGTCTGCCGCTTAATCCGCAAAAATTCAATTTGGGAAAAGTTGCCGATTCTTATGGTAACGGCGGCTGGCAAGCCAGAAGAGGTGCAGAATTGTTTAGATGCCGGCTGCGATGATTTTATTACCAAACCGGTCAATAAGCAGGAGTTACGCGAAAAAGTCGAACGTCTCCTGGGTACAGTACAACGCAGAAGTGGAGAGCGTGTTGCGGTAAAACTACCGATTCAACTTCAGGAAGGTGGTCGGCTGCATGTTGTAACTGCCAAGGACATTTCTACCAGTGGTGTCTGTCTTAATTCTCCAACGACCCTGGAAGAAAATACAACTGTTGAGATGAAACTGGAAGGTGCAGATGGGAAGCCTCTCTCGCTGTATGGAAGGATCAAGCGGACGGGTAAACAGACCGAGGATGGTTGTGGTGTTTATTTTATCTATCCAGATCCGGAGAGTAAAAAACTTCTCGATCGCCTGATCCGTAGCAAAAAAGTGGAAAACTTACAAAAAGAGGGGGTTGATGATCGGCTCAGCCACCGTTTGCAATCACTTGAAAATGAATGTTCACAATTACGGATTGAGCAGGATGATGCCTTGTGTCGAATTGGTGAATTGGAACAGGAAAATCTCGATTTTGCCAACCAACTGGTTCAGGTGGAAGATGTTAATAACAATTTAACCAATCTTTATATTGCCTCGTCCCGTCTCCATTCGACTTTGGATCGCGAAGAAACCCTGGAAATTATCAAAGAAGTTGTCATCAATTTTGTCGGTGCGGAAAAGTTTGCGGTCTTTCTTTTTGACAAAACCAGTCAACAGTTACATTTTGAAACGGGTGAAGGGTTTGATGAAAACGAAAGTTTTCCTGATATTCCACTAGGTGAGGGGGTGCTTGGGAAAACGGCTGCTGATGCTGAAAATTATTTTTATGCCGGGTCAATCAATGAAGGTTCCGATGATTTGCTAGCACCGATTGTTGCGATCCCCCTGATGATTCATGGAGAGATGATTGGATTGCTGGCTATCTATCGGCTCTTTATTCAAAAAGAACAACTGGAATCGATCGACTATCAACTTTTTTCAATGCTGGGTGAACACGCTGCATCAGCACTGTTTTCTTCAACGCTCTATGGCCATTCGGAACGGAAACGGCAGACCTATCAGGGGTTTGTTGATCTTCTGACCAAATAAATGGCATCTATATAAAATTCCTTGATTGTCACAGCTTTTTTGTCCAGATTCTCCCCATCAAATCGATTCAACGGGCAGCAATAATCCTTGAGTGACAGCAAAGTTCAATAGTTCTTCCGCCGCTTGTGGATCAAGATCCCGTAATAGTTGTCGAGTTGATGTCGTTTTTGTCGCTTTGGTCAGCATCTGAGCAAAATCGTCATCGAGGGATTCAATGATCACTTCACCTTGTTGACGCAAGAAGATTGCGTACCCCGGTTCCGGGGTCAGTTGTCTGAATATTTTTTCCAGTGATTCTCCCCCAACCATTTCCAAATCTTCCAAAGCAAAATGGACATGCTGAATTCTAATTGATGGATTGAGCTTCCAGAACACTTGGTCCCAATCTTTTTTTGCGGGGCTGTTTCGGTTGGGTTGGCAGTCATCAGCCAATAATGTTTCGGCGCAGAGGAAATGGTAATTGATCAAGTCTGCAGCGATATTGAGCAGTTTTTCCTGTTTATTTGTTGTCAGCTGATGAGCCATATATTGCTGCTGCAACAGGAGGATTTCCTGCGGTTGCCAATTTTCAGCAGACAAAACTTTCTGCTGATCAATATTTTTTTGTTTACTGAGCCAGAGACTGAACTGATCGAGAAAACAATTTGGGGATAGTTTTAAGGCGTCACATAGCTGCAGAAAAAAACCGACGGCACGGCCACGGTTGTAAAATATATCGGTTGCGGTAGCAAGTCGCTGGCTTTCCTGTAAGTCTTGTTCAGAATAGGTTGTATTCGATTGCACTAGATAGGGGGGCAAAGGGGAACCCTGAATACCAAATTCCTTCTGTTTCTCAAATAACTCGGTACCTGGAAGCACCGCCAGGGGAAAAATATCAACCTGGTTTGGCTGTAGTTGTAAAGTGAAATTGAGACTTTCTACAAAACCGGCGTGATTATCTCCCGGTAGCCCATAAATAAGATCCAGACCAAAAGTAATGCCAGCTTCCGTCATTTGTTGCAATCGTTGCTTCATCTGTTTCGGCAACAAATTGCGGTGGAGCGGTTTTAAAACCTGTGCCGTGGCAGACTGCAAGCCAATCTGCACCGAACAGGAAAGTTGAGCAAGCAGGTCAATGGTGCCGCTATCCAAAAAGTCAGCTTTTGCTTCGATGTGATAGTGGATCTCTGGAGCAAGTTCAAGCAACATCTCCAGCAACTGTTTGCCCCGTTCCGCTGGAGCATTAAACGTTGAATCAAGAATCCAGATCTGGGCAACCTGATGTTTTGCAAACAATTGCAGCTCTTTGCGTAAACGCTCTGTCGGGAAGGGGCGCACGCCGTGATGTCCTTTAGCGTCGTAGCAAAAAGCGCAGTTAAATTGGCATCCTCTGGCAACTTCCCAGAGGACACCGCAGTTATTTTCCAGCGGAAGCTGCCCCGTTAACCATGGTGATGGAAGGATTGAAAGATCGGGACAGACAGCTGCCACAGGAAGAGTGGCTGTATCCTCAGTCGCAGATAGGGACCCAGCTGCTCCAGTGGTCGATTTTCCCGCTCTGAATTTCATGATGAGTTCTGCAAACGAAACCTCACCTTCGCCACGAATGATTCCGTCCAGTAGTCCATCTTTAATGACTCTTCGGCTATCGGCGCTGGCTTCAGGTCCCCCCGCAAGTAGGATCAAGTCAGGTTTTCTTTGTCGCAAAAGTCGCGAAAGGAGCAGGATTTGATTTCGATTCCAGACATAGAGAGGAAAGGCGATAATTTGGGGATTCAGATCAAGTAATTGTTGACACAGC
>JASJGT010000013.1:0-2800 GCA_033791405.1 Desulfuromusa sp. | reverse complement strand
CAGACATACTTTCAGCTTTGCCGATTACCACAATCCCGAGCGGGTGCACTTTGGCCTGCTGCGGGTGATCAACGATGACATCGTCAAGCCGACTATGGGCTTCGGCACCCATCCCCATGAAAACATGGAAATTATTTCCATCCCACTGGTTGGTTCCTTGCGGCATCAGGACAGTATGGGGAACAAGCATGTGATTACCACCGGTGAAGTTCAGATCATGTCGGCTGGTTCTGGCTTGACCCACTCGGAATACAACAACTCGGAGCAGGATGATGTCAATTTCCTGCAGATCTGGGTTTTCCCCAAAGCGAAGAATATTGTTCCGCGCTACGGCCAGCAACTTTTCGAGAGAAGCGAACGCCAGAACCGCTTTCAGCCTCTGGTCTCACCGGATAAAGATTCTGGAGCGATCTGGATCAATCAGGAGGCCTGGTTTTCAATGGCTGACGTAGCCGCAGGAACTTCCATCATTTATCATAAACAACTGAATGAAACGGGTCTCTACTTTTTCGTCATCAGTGGACAGGTGGTGATAGAAGGTAATCAACTTGATCGGCGTGATGGTCTCGGTTTGACGGTCGGAAACGACGTGCAAATCAGTGCGCAGAGCCAGGTAGAACTGCTCTGCATTGAAGTTCCCATGACATAAACAGATCAATTGAGCGGGAGGAAGAGATGAAGTCTTTGAATGTGCTCGGCATTTGCGGCAGCTTGCGCGGCAATTCCACCAATCTGGGTCTACTGCGCTACGCCCAAGAATATGCGCCTGCAGGGATGGAGGTCAATATCGCCGATCTTACCAAGGTGCCCTTTTTTAACGCTGACCTCAGTGAAAAACCAGCGGCAGTACAAGCTCTGTTGACCGACATTGCACAAGCCGATGCCCTGCTGCTGGCCTGCCCTGAATATAACTATTCACTGGCCCCGGCACTGAAAAACGCCCTGGATTGGGCCTCGCGGGAACCGGACAATCGGCTGCTGAGCGGGAAGTCAGCGGCGATTATGGGCTCTGGTGGCGGTATGGGCACCTCACGTGCGCAGTATCATCTGCGCCAGGTCTGCGTATTCCTCAATCTACACCTGCTGAATAAACCGGAGATTTTCTGCAATGCTTTCGCTGGCAGCTTTGACACTGCCGGCAACCTGATTGACGAAAAAATCCGAGGATTGATTATTCAACAGCTCGAAGAGTTACAGAAGTTGGCGCAGCCGTCGCCCTCTTAAGCGGGAGCTCGGCACTATGAAAAGTATAATATTGATGGTTTGTCTGTAATGAAAAAAAGGGCTACAGACTAAAATCTGTAACCCTTTGATTTTTATGGTGGAGCTACGCGGGATCGAACCGCTATTCATGCCTTGTGGATTGGTTTATGTGTCAAAGTTGAAGCACATAACATAACCACAGGAAGAGCAAATCAAATCTTTGAAGATTTCAAATGGGGGATATTGGAATCAGTAAAAGCGCAGGAAGAAAAGCCAGATAAAGAAGCGACGTGAGATACAAAATTCTCGAACGAGCAGATGGTAAAATTTCAAATGTAACTAGTTATGCGAATAGCTAGAATACAGTTCAAAATATTTCAACTGATGAAGTTTTGGATCTAAAATCATCAGTGTTGACTACGACACAGAATTACTTAGAAAAGTTGCCACTCTGCAACACATCTGAAAGAAAACCTTTCTAGTAAAATATAATCAATGTAAGTTTGGGTACTTAGGCTTCCATCAAAATTGGCTGAAGTTTTGCATTGAATGACTAGGTCTTCTAATATCTGAACAGATTAGTGGATAGATGGATGCATCTTCAACGCAACCTTAAAAAATAACGATAATTCAGAGTATTGGACTGCACAATATAGAAATTGTAAAAAGTTAGATTAAATTTGAGGGTAAAATAAGTTTCCTAAAGAGGAAAATATTTTGAAAAAGATTTCTGTTGTTTTTCTAGTTCTTGCCTTAGTTGTTGGGCTTGGCGTTCCGATAGCCGGTGCTGAAATATACTACTCTGGTAATATGGGCATCGTTTCCGCTAGCGATTCTGATATTGACGACGGCTTTGACACTGGTGAATTGAGCTTCGATGATGGCTTTGCAGTTACGGGCGCTCTCGGTCAAACTCTTGGCAGTACCGGTCGTGTCGAGGTTGAACTGGGTTACAGGACCAACAATATTGATAAAATTAAGATTGACGGTCTTGGAATTGCTAATATTGATGGGGATGTTACCACTCTCTCCCTAATGGGCAATGGCTATTATGATATTGTTACTGGAAGTAACTTCACACCTTTTATCGGGGCAGGTATTGGAGTTGCTAATATTAAGGCAAAAATGGACCTTGTTGGCAGTGAGGACGATACCGTCTTCGCTTACCAGTTAGCTGCCGGCGGGAGTTTAGCTATCAATAAAAACTTGAGCGTCGATCTACAGTATCGTTATTTTGCTACAGCCGATCCTGACTTTGATGGTCTTGAGGCTGAATATAATACTCATAACCTGATATTCGGTCTGCGGCTCACCTTTTAACAAAAATGTCGTCACTTGAACACTTTCTCAATCAAAAATCTCCTATGTCAACCCCATGAGTTTTTTAAGCAACTCCCATCATTCATGCAAAGCTACACACTCAGTATGGTTTTCAGATCTTAGTACTTGTGGGCATTATCCAATTTTACCGTTTCAAAAGCGTTTTCTCTGACTTTTGACAGGCTGAGCTGTCTATGTTTCCCCTTCAAAAGTTCTTCCATTTCATCAATAAAAACCCCAGATCGATATCGACCCGGGGCTATATTTCACAACTTAC
>JASJGT010000012.1:0-2885 GCA_033791405.1 Desulfuromusa sp. | reverse complement strand
CTCCACCTTGGTTTCCATAAACGGGAGATTATATTTCCACTTCACAATGGAATCTTTATCGCCCTGAATAATGCAGATGGAACCGGACCAGACCGGAGCGTTCCTGATCTGCTTTTCCCATTGATACAGATCACCAAGGTAATCGTAGGACAGGGTGGAATTATGCAGCGGATCCTTTTTCACAAAAGCTAAATAGGCTTCATCGTTTGAATTCTTTTTGTCACGACGGCGGACCTGATTGATAAAGGGATTGGAAATAGCATAACCAAATTTCCCCAAACCCCAGTAGGTATGCCGAATCAGCGGAGCCAGGAAAACCATGCGCTCAAAAACATAAGGATCGGGATTATGCAGATATTCTATTGCAATAGAGCAACCGGTGCTGTGCGCGATGACATGCATAGGGTGGGGGAGCTTCTGATTGGACCGCTCCACAATATCAAAAAATTGCTCTGCACAGAGATGAAACTGTCCTGTATCTGTGCGGTCCCCGGACGATAGGCCGTGACCCGGTAAGTCCCATGCAACTACGGCATAGCCCTGGTTCAGGCTTTCCGCAATCAGTTTTGACAGCGTGCCGGTGTGGTCAAAATATCCGTGAATCAGAAACAACGTTCCGCGAGGATTTTCGGGCATGAATGCATGGGCTGCCAAGGTTGAGCCTTCTGATTTAACCGTGCCGAACCAGTGTTGCACATTCGTGAAGTTCAGGTCATAGAAATTAAAATAAGCGTCAATGTTTTCGGTCGGTTGGTACGGTTGGTTCAAGTCGATGGGGCGCATGTCGGCCTGGACCTGACTGAGCGAATATCCCGAAGTATCCGTGCCTTCTGAACCACTTCTGAAATAGGCACACCCGGTAAGTAAGGCGGACAGGGTGAAAAGGATAAATAAACGGCTGGGCATTATTTCAATTCCTCCGGCTGATACAGGGTCAAACAGCCTATGGGTTTTTTACAAAAAAACAGGAACGTATTCGCTCCGGATTCAAAAGAAAGCAAAAGTTACCCCGGGCGATTATATTCTCAGCCATCGGCGGCAGATAGAGGCGAACCGGTGGCGTCAAGCGAGAATAGAGGCCCCAATTTAAGGCCAAAAAAATACTCAAGAGTTGCTCTATTTCAAAACAGTCAATGTGTTGATAGACTTTCCAATCAGAAACAGAAAGAAGTGACGAATTTCAAAATGTCAAAATTGACCGAAAATCGTAAAAGAAGCCGTCATATAGAATCTCAACTTTTACACACTAGCACAGTCTTTTTTTACTAACACCATGACCTCTTCCATCTCGATGAGATATTCAGTCTGCTGTTATCGTTACTGTACAGGGGCCGTCAACCGAGCAAGCCTCACTGCAAGCTTGAACCAGAAGCCCTTTTCATCAAGTTCACCCGGGCGCATTTCCCGTGAATTTTCAAAATCGTTTATAAACATCCGTTCAATAGTTGTTGCAAACTCCTCATCAACCACAATCGCAGTGATCTCAAAGTTGAGTCTGAACGATCTGTTATCGAAATTAGCCGTACCTACTGTTGCCACCTGATCATCTATAAGCATGACTTTTTCATGGAGGAAACCTTTCATGTAACGGAAAAAACGTACCCCAGTACTGCCGGCTTCATCAAAATAGGAAAATGCAGCAAGATACACAAGCAAGTGGTCGGGGCTGTCTGGTATGAGTATTCGCACATCAACTCCACGTAAACCCGCAAGCTGCAGGGCGTTAACAATACTTTCATCAGGGACAAAGTATGGGCTGGCAATCCAGATTCGTGACGTGGCAGAATTAATCGCATGAAGAAACATCAGGGTGGCTGTTTCCAGTTCATCCGCTGGCCCAGTGGGTACTATTAAAACGCGCTGGTCACCACGAGCTGAGCCAACAGGCTTCCAGTTTAATTGTGGTGTTTTTCCAGCTGTCGCCCAATACCAATCTTCAAGAAAAGAAGCCTGGGCCTCTAGGACAACGGGCCCTTCTATACGAATATGAGTGTCTCGCCAATGACCAAATTTTGGATCTTTGCCTAAATATTCATCCCCTACATTATGTCCACCTATCCAGGCAACTTTGCCATCAATCACTACCACCTTACAATGATTGCGGAAATTAATTTGAAACCGATTGCCAGGACCTTTACGGGTGTGGAAGTCACAAACCTCTACTCCTGCATCGCGCAGTTCTTTCACGTAGGCTTTGGGTAAATCGTGGCTACCTATTTCATCATAGATGAAAATAAATTCGTACATTCTCTTTGGCTTTAACAATCAGGTGTTCTTTTATGAGACGGCCAAGCTGGTCATCATGCACTATAAAAAACTGAAATAGAATGTATTCTTCTGCCTCATTAATACCTTCAATGATACTGTCGAAGGTGGCCTCGCCATCAATGAGTAAATCGACATGGTTTCCCCGTAGATACGGCATATTTGCCAGTTTTTCAGCAGCTCTTGCCGCATTACTTACTTCCTCAGATGGAATACGAAAAGGAACCAATTCTTTTTCCAACAACAATTTATCGATTTCAATGCTGTCATCGCTGGCCTGATGCGCCTTAACATAGCCGTTAAAACGACTGCGGCCAAGTATCCAGTAAGCTGGTAATGCAAGAGAGGGAAAGGTTATAAGTGAAACAACCCAGGCAATTGCTCCCTGGGAGGTCCTGGTGCTCATAACTGCATGAAAAGCTGAAAAATCCCTAGCCCGAATTTCTCATGAACATTTTATTTGTCGTTCGTCAATATTTTGTTTTAATACGGAAATATTGAATACATGTTGTTTTACCCGACATACAAAATGTTCACCAAAGGCCAGTCGATACAACCCCATCTGCTTTGTCTCTAAGCCAACAGGCATAGGATACTATAGCCTGATGACTTGTTTCTCG
>JASJGT010000011.1:0-6636 GCA_033791405.1 Desulfuromusa sp. | reverse complement strand
GCCGCTGCAGTTTTTAACATTTAAATTCCTATATTGGTAAAGAATTGTCGCCTGAATTATCACAAAATTACTAATCGTGTCAAACTATTTGTAAATTTTCATCAATATAACTACAACCACACCATCAACAAACTCAATGTCACAACACTGGCCAAGGTTGAAACAACCACAACTGAGGTCACATAGTCGGGAACAATATCGTTCTCTTTTGCAATAATTGAGACGAGAATTGCAACCGGCATTGCCGCCTGCAACACCCCCGCAGCACTCTCAATTGGACCCAACCCAAACGGGGCGGCAACCAACAATGCTAGCGCGGGGGTCAGAATCAACCTGATCCCGGAACCCAACAAAACATCGGTCGTCAGGTGAACCTTCCCCTGTTCGCGCAACTGTAGCCCAAGGGCAAACAACATCACTGGAATCATCGCATCAGCCAACAAACTAATCATCCGATCTAGCATCAGTGGCATTTCTAAGCCTCCCGCTGATACCATGACTGCTGGCACAGTTGCCCAGAGTGCCGGGGTTTTCAATACTTTCCAAACCGCTCCGCGGCTACCACCGTGAGCCCACCCTGCCGCCCCAACACAAATAACAAAAGCACTGATTGAGATCGCGACAAAGTAGATTGTGGCAGGAGGTAACGCAGCATCACCCAAACGAAATTGAATCAGTGCCAACCCATAATTACCAACATTTCCAAAAGCAGCAATCATAACAAAAGCAGCAATCATCTCTTTAGATCGACCCAAAATACGACCGATTCCACCAGCGATAAACACCGCTAACAAATGTGTCAAAAGAATAAATGTGAGCATCCTGACAGTACTGCTGAAGGGAACCTCTGCTGTACTGATAGCCTGAAAGATAAAAGCTGGGACAAAAATATAGTAGGCAGCCCGGGTCAGGGTTCGGGCTTGCAGCCCCAAACGCCGGCCAAAGAAAGTCCCAAGCAGAACAATACCGAAAACCGGCAGGATAACATTGAAAAAAACGAAAAATAGTTCCGTCATAGGGTTCCTGTTGCTAGGTCAGAAAAAAGATCACCACGAAAGATAGTTTATGGGTAAAAAAGTAAATTATCCAGCATCTTATTCCTCTGGATACAAACAAAAAAAAGCTCCCGACAAATTAATGTCGGGAGCTTTTTCAATTCAGCCATATTGAATCAGCTTATTTATCACCATCAAACGGCATATCTGCCAGCTTTTTATGCATATCATAGCGATCAGCTGTCACCTTATTAGCTTCAGCCATCAGTGTTTCAGCCGCTTCAGGATTGATTTTCTTCAGAACCTTATAACGGTTCTGTTTAAGAGCATAATCCGCAAATGAGATAGAAGGATCCTTGCTATCGAGTTGCAATGGATTTTTACCCTCTGCACCCACACGTGGATCAAAGCGATAGAGCGGCCAATGACCAGAAGCAACAGCATCTTTACAGCCATCAATTGCAGTATCCATAGCAATACCATGGGCGATACAGTGGCTGTAAGCAATAATCAGAGACGGACCATCATAAGAATCGGCCTCAAGGAACGCTTTTACCACCTGGGCCGGATTCGACAGTGCGACATTGGCGACATAGATATTGCCATAGGACATAGCAATCATCCCCAAGTCTTTCTTCGGCTGAGTTTTACCACCGGCAGCAAACTGGGCAACGGCACCGAGAGGTGTCGCTTTAGATGCCTGACCACCAGTATTAGAGTAAACCTCGGTATCCAGAACCAGTACATTAACGTTTTCGCCTGAAGCGAGAACATGATCAAGACCACCGTAACCGATATCGTATGCCCAACCATCACCACCGTGAATCCAAACTGATTTAATGACTAAATAGTCAATATTCACCAGAAGCGGTTTAGCGGTTTCATGGGTACATTTTTCCAGAATCTTCTGCAGCTTGGCAACTCTGGCACGTTGTTCCTCAATCTCCTCCTGAGAATCCTGGAGTGAATCAAGAATCTGCTGCTTCAGGTTGGCACTCCCCACACAAGCTGCACATCCGCAACTAATGTTTTCTTTCAGCAGTTCCTTGGCATAAGCAGATGTTTTATCAACAGCCAGGCGCATACCGTAGCCAAACTCGGCATTATCTTCAAACAGAGAGTTACTCCACGCAGGACCTAAACCATCCTTACGTGTTGTCCAAGGAGTTGTTGGCAAGTTGCCCCCATAAATAGAAGAACAACCAGTCGCATTAGCGACCAGCATCCGGTCACCGAACAGCTGGGAACAGAGCTTGACAAATGGGGTCTCACCACAACCGGCACAAGCGCCGGAGAACTCAAACATTGGTGGTAACAACTGGCTCCCCTTAAGGGTTCCGCGCTTGACCAATGCTGGATCAGTCTCAGGCATATTGAGGAAGAATTTGAAGTTTTCCGCTTCCGTTTCACGTAGAGGAGCCTGAAAGGTCATATTGATTGCCTTCCGACCCTCTTCTGTTTTGCTCTTAGCCGGGCAATTGTAAACACAAGCACCACAACCGGTACAATCTTCAGGTGCAACCTGCAGAGTATAAAATTTCCCCTCCATATCCTTCCCTTTTGCAGCACAGGACTTGAAGGTTTTCGGGGCACCATCCAACTCTTTTTCATCGTAGGTTTTCATCCGGATGACAGCATGCGGACAAACGAAAGAACAGATCCCACACTGGATACAGACATCCTCGTCCCAAACCGGGATATTAACCGCGATATTCCGCTTTTCAACACAGGCGGTTCCGGTCGGGAAAGTTCCATCATCCGGCATAGCGGAAAGTGGTAGTTCATGACCAAGGCCATCGATAATCGGACCGAGGGTCTTTTTAACCATGTCAGAATAGCCGTCCCACTTGCCAGTCTGCATCTCAATAGTGCTGTCAGCAGTTGCTGGGACGGTAACTTCAGAAATATTCTCAAGGGCTACATCAACCGCCTGCTTGTTCATATTGACGACTTTTTCACCGGCCTTACCGTAGGATTTGACTACCGCAGCTTTGATCTGGCTGATCGCTTGGGCTTCAGGAATAATTCCTGATATTTTGAAGAACGCAGTCTGCATAATCACGTTGATACGGGGACCAAGACCAATCTTCTCCCCAAGAGTCACACCATCGATAACATAGAACTTCAGACCTTTATCGATAATCTGTTGTTGAACCATCTTCGGTAGGTGGGCCCAAACCTTATCTTTACTAAAAGGCGCATTCAGCAGGAAGGTTGCCCCCTGCTTGGCACTTTTCAACATGTCGTACTTTTCAAGAAAAGAGAAGTTGTGGCAAGCGACAAAATCGGCTTGAGAAATCAAATAGGTAGTCTTGATATCGTTTTGACCAAAACGCAGATGTGAAGTGGTCATACTGCCAGCTTTTTTCGAGTCATAAACAAAGTAAGCCTGAATCTTGTTATCGGTACACTCACCGATAATTTTGATCGAGTTCTTGTTAGCACCGACGGTTCCATCAGAACCAAGACCAAAGAACATCGCCGCATAACCGTCAAAAGGCACCAAGAAGTTTTTGTCAAAATCAAGGCTCTCATCCATAACATCATCCTTGAAACCGATAATGAAATGGTTCTTTGGCTTATCTTTCAGCAAGTTATCAAGCACCGCTTTACACATTCCAGCGTTGAACTCAAAGGAACCGAGACCATAGCGGCCACCCACGATAGGTGGATAACCTGAAAAACTGGTAAGGCCGTCAACCATCCCTTCACCGATTGCCGTACGTACCACCTGATAGAGCGGCTCACCAATGGAACCTGGTTCTTTGGTTCGATCAAGGACAGAAATCTTTTTGACTGAGGCTGGGACTGCTTTACAGAACTCTTCAATCGGGAAAGGGAGAAACAGACGAATCTTGATCAGGCCAACCTTTTCACCTTTGGCAACCAGGTAGTTGACCGTTTCTTCCATCGCTTCACAGCCGGAGCCCATCATCACCACAATCCGCTCAGCCTGCGGGTGCCCGACATAATCAACCAGGTTGTACTGGCGACCAACCCGCTTGGCAAATTTATCCATTTGCGCCTGCACAATTCCGGCAACCTTGACATAGTAAGGATTGACCGTCTCACGACCCTGAAAAAAGACATCCGGATTCTGTGATGACCCGCGCAATTGGGGGTGGTCTGGTGATAAACCCCGTTGGCGATGTGCTGTTACCAACTGATTATCAATCATGTGGCGCATATCGTCCTTAGTCAGTTCTTCAACCTTCTGAATTTCACCCGAAGTCCGGAAACCATCAAAGAAGTGAAGGAAAGGAACTCGTGATTCCAAAGTGGCAGCTTGTGCAATCAGAGCAAAATCCATGACTTCCTGTGGACTGTTGGAGCAAAGCTGTGCCCAACCGGTTGAACGACACGCCATAACATCAGAATGATCACCGAAAATTGATAGAGCCTGAGCTGCAATGGCACGAGCCGAAACATGGAAAACTGTCGAGGTTAATTCACCGGCAATTTTGAACATGTTAGGAATCATCAGCAACAGACCCTGAGATGCGGTGAAGGTTGTGGTCAATGCACCGGCCTGCAAAGCGCCATGGACAGCACCGGCAGCACCACCTTCAGATTGCAACTCAACAACCTTTGGAACAGTTCCCCAGATATTTGTTTCCCCGACCGCACTCTTGGCATCAGAAACTTCACCCATAACCGATGAGGGGGTGATGGGGTAAATGGCAATGACCTCATTGGTCGCATGTGCTACATGCGCCGCAGCGGAATTACCGTCGATATTAACCATCTTCCGAGACATACATACCTCCTTGAACCGTGATAAAGTGTTAGTCTTAACGAAATGAACAATACTACTGTGTTTAGCAACTTGCGAACAAACTAAAACTGCTTAAATCAGAATTCTCGTCGACCGGCAACTGCTTGTTGTACAGTTCCCGCATCAACATATTCCAGATCACTTCCAGAAGGGATTCCATGTGCCAATCGGGTCACCTGTATCCCTTTCTCCTTACAAAGTCTAGCCAGATACAGAGCCGTAGCTTCACCCTCAACCGTGAAATTGGTCGCCAGAATAATTTCTTCGATTGACTCCTGCTCCAGACGTTGTAGCAACTGCGGAATTTTCAAATCATCGGGGCCAATACCATCCAATGGCGAAAGAGCGCCATGGAGAACATGATAAAGACCTGAATAAGAGTGGCTGCGCTCAATAGCCAAGAGATCCTGTGGTTCCTGAACAACGCAGAGACGTTGACTTTCACGAACCGGGTTACGACAGATCTGACATAACTCCTCTTCAGCAATGTGAAAACAACGTTGGCAGAAACGCACCTTGCGGCGCATTTCCAATAGAGCCTCAGCTAAGGCTTCAACATCCTGCTCTGAAGTCCGTAAAAGATGAAAAGCTAAACGAGCAGCCGTCTTACCTCCAACCCCCGGAAGTTTACCCAGTTCAGCTTCTAATCGGGCAAATGATGGGAGCGAGGGTAGCATTAATTCTCTCCTAAATTCAACAGCTTAAGCCCACGTATCTGAATTTTAAGGGATACTAAATAATATATGATTTGATCAAAAATACCATGGTCTAGTGGTCTGACCAAAAAGAACTCTACCACGCCATGGAAGAAAAGTTCAACCCAAAAAGATCAGTCTTACAATATTTTTTTAGTTAAACTAAAATATACATCAAAACATTCCCGGAATATTCATCCCACCGGTCACCTTGCTCATCTCCTCTTGAATCATTTCCTGACTCTTCTTGATCGCTTCATTCACTGCAGCCAGCACCAGATCCTGGAGCATCTCCACATCCTCGGGATCAACAACATCTTTCTCAATTTTAAGGTCGAGCAACTGCTGCTTGCCGTTGGCACGCGCAGTTACCATTCCACCACCTGCAGTGGCTTCAACTTCTTTATCTTCCAGCTCCTGTTGCACTCGAGCAATCTTGGCCTGCATTTGCTGAGCCTGCTTCATGATATTTCCAAGACCTTTTGCCATCGACTCTGTCCTCCATTTTTTATTATAGAATGTCTGTAACGGTTAAGTTATACAAAGCCCTTATCAATTGGCTTAACGTCCTCAATTTTTCCACCGAATATATCTAATGCTGATTTCACCAATGGGTGCTCCACGGCATTTTCCCGCAATTTCTTTTGCCGATCACTCTCTTGCTGGGTGCGTTCTGCATGCAATGACGGTGGTGCCTTGTCCCCGTTGCCAATTTTTTCAACTTCAATCTTAACATTAGTAGAAAAATATTCCGTCGCCAAATCCTGAATAGCCTGACGCATATCACTATCTGCCAAACTGAAATATCTCCCCGGCATTCCAACCCGCAAGCATGGCAATTCTAGAAGCAGCAAACTCGATTGCTCAAGCAGTGACGAAATCCTTGGCTTATGCCGATTTTTCACAAATTCAACTAACCCTGCCCAACTTTTATCGCCAATTTCGACTGTCGTCAAAGCTTCTGACCTGGATTCAACAGGCTCTTCCGGGGGTGGAGCCGCAATAGTTTGAGGAACAGGGGGCTGTTTTGGTGGATTTCTATTGGGAACGGGAAGACCCGAAGCAAGTTGTTTTTCCAGCGTTTCCAAACGCTTAATCAAGGTAGATACATCAATCCCTGCCGGCAATCCAGCCAGTTTCACCAAAACCATTTCCATGGTCAAGCGAGGAT
>JASJGT010000010.1:0-5344 GCA_033791405.1 Desulfuromusa sp. | reverse complement strand
CATTCTACTTCTCACAAAAGCGCCCAACATCAGATTTTCTTCGACGGTGAGGATGCCAAATACCCTTCGACCTTCTGGCGATTGACTGATTCCCAATTTGACAATCTTGTGCGCCGGGAGCTGGGTTAGTTCGTGCCCTTTGAACTTGATAGAACCTGATTTAGCTTTGTGGAGCTGACTGATGGTACGCATGGTCGTAGTTTTACCAGCACCGTTGGAACCGAGAATCGTGACGATTTCACCTTTATGGACTTCGAGGGATATTCCCTTGATCGCAGCAATGCTGCCATAGGAGACCTCGAGATCTTTTATTTCAAACAGGACGTCGTTACTCATCGTCATCCTCACTTCCCAGATAAGCTTCAATGACCGCCGGATTTTTCTGGATCTCTGCCGGAGTGCCTTCAGCAATTTTTTTACCGAAGTTGATGACCGTCAGGTAGTCGGTTACTTCCATTACCATGTCCATATCATGCTCAATCAACAGCACCGTGACCCCTTTGTCGCGGATTTTGAAGATTGTCTCAAGTAAAACCAGGGTTTCATTGTCATTCAGTCCCGCAGCGGGTTCATCCAGAATCAATAAGGTTGGTTCTACAGCCATAGCTCGAGCCATTTCGACCCGGCGTTGAAGACCATAAGGGAGAGACCCGGTTGATGTCGCCGCAAATTCACTCAGCTGGAAAAAATCAAGTTGCTCTTCTACTTTGTGCCAGTTTTCCAGCTCATCCCGTCTGGAGGCCGGGGTATGCATGATGCCGTGCCACAGCTTCTGTTTACTTTTGATGTGCCGACCGCTCATGATATTTTCCGCAACCGACATCTGGCTGAATAGACGGATGGTCTGGAAAGTCCGAACGATACCGCGATCCACAATTTGATAGGGGGTCAGTCCACGGATCTCTTCCCCGCGCCAGTTGATTGAGCCCTCTTCTGATTTGTAGATACCGGTGATGCAGTTAAAGACGGTGGTTTTACCGGCTCCGTTCGGACCGATGACTCCGTATATCTGCCCCTCTTGAACCTTTAGAGAGAGATCATCGACAGCGGTCAATCCGCCGAAACGTTTGGTGACATTGGTCAGAATCAGCTCATTATGCGCCATTGTTTGATTCCTTGATCAGAAACTTGGGAATTTTGCCGAAAGTAGCAGGCCAGATACCACGCGGACGCAGGATCATTGCCAGGATCATCGCGAAACCGAAGATGAAGAAGCGCCAGGTGGCGAATTCTCGAAAAATCTCCGGCAGGACAAACATCACAAACACACCAAGAAAAATGCCCGGAATCGAAGATCCACCGACCAGAACAATGCTGAAGAAAAGGACTGACTGGATAAAAGCAAAAGCCTCCGGACTGACGGCAGAATACTGGGTGGCGAAAACGGTTCCGGCCATGCCGGCAATTCCGGCGCCGAGGCCGAAAGCGAAAATTTTGTAAATTCGTGTGTTGATACCGATACTTTCAGCGGCGAGTTGATCTTCCCGCAGATAGTGCAGAGCACGCCCGGCCTTGCTCTTTTCCAGGTTGCGCATGATGCCCAGGGTGACCAACAAAACGGCAAAGGCAAAGTAGTAAATTGATAACTGCCCGGACAGTTGCTTGCCGAATATGCTCAGCGAATCAAGACCGAAGATTCCGTTTGGTCCGCCGGTAACTCCGCCCAGGTTATTTTGTACCACCTGGACAAATACGATATTGAAGCCGATCGTGACGACCAGAAGGTAGTCGCCGCGCAGATGGACGATCGGTCCGGCCAGCAGAATGCCGAACAGCGCTGGAACAATAATCGCTACCGGGAGCGTTGCCAGCATCGGCCAACCGTATTGGGAGTTGAGAATAGCTGTGATATAGGCACCCATGCCGAAAAACAGGGCTTGCCCCATATTAAACATTCCCGCTTTGCCCAGAATAATATCTTGTGACAAAGCAACAACGGTAAAAATCAAAAAGGTGATGGCAACCGCCTGCCAGCGTGGATCGAGCAGGTTCGGCAGAATCGCCATGACAATAAGGAAGGCTGGTAGGCCTAAACGTTCTAGATTCTTCATCAGACTTTCTCCGCAACCCGCTCACCGAGAAGTCCGGTGGGACGGACAATCAGAATGAGAATCAGAAGGATAAAGGTAAATGCGTCGGCCCAGGTGCTGGAGACATAACCAGCAATAAACGCATTAAACAGACCGAGCAACATGCCGCCAAGCATGGCACCAGGGATGTTGCCAATGCCGCCAATGATCGCCGCGATAAAGGCGTACAGACCGTATTGCCAGCCCATATTGAAGGTGATGCCGCGATAGTAAAGACCGATAAACAGACCACCAACGGCACCCAGAGATGAGCCGATAATGAAGATGATCATAATAATGCTGTTGACGTTGATTCCCATCAAGCGTGCCGCATCCTGATCAATCGAGCTGGCTCGGATAGCAGCGCCCATGCGGGTTTTTTCGACAAACAGGTAGAGAGAAACCATCAGGATCAGCGACAGGACCAGAATAATCACCTGGATCAGGCTGATCACCACACCGCCAAGGTCCCAATAGACTTGCGGGACAAGTTCAGGGAAAATCCGCATCCGCGGCCCCCAGATCAGCATGATTCCATTCTGTATAACAAGACTGGCGCCAAGAGCCGAAACCACGGCCGACAGTCTCGGTGCCTCCCGCAGGGGGCGATAGGCGATCCGCTCAAGAATTATCCCGACAAAGGCCATGGCGACTGCTGTCAGCAGGAAGATCACGATAACTGCAGCAAGGGATGCGGCCTGTCCCATGATCTGGGTGTAGATGGTCAAACCGACGAAAGCCGAAGCCGCCACCATGTCACCGTGGGCGAAGTTGATTAACTTCATAACTCCGTAGACCATGGTATAGCCGAGGGCCACCAGGGCAAACATACTACCGATGGTCAGACCGTTTGCTAACTGTTGTAGAAAAATATCCATGAAAAACTTTCTCCTGCAGTTCGGATCAAGGACGGATTGTTATATTAAATCTGCTGTTCACAAACCAGAGAAGGATGGTTGATTTCCTTCTCTGGGGTCTGAAAAGTAGCAAAAAGGGGGTGAGAGTGTGCGCCAGGCACTCTCCCGCCCCCTTTAAGTATACTTCTGCTGCTGATCTTTATTGAGCGTGGACAACTTTGTAGCTGTTGTCAGCTTGAATCTCAAAAGTCATGTAGCTGCTGCCGATGCGGTTGCCGTCTTTGGCAAACTGCAGCGGGCCGGTGATGCCAGCCATTGGCTCGGTCATGTTGTGGAGGTAGTCGACAGCAGTCTTGGTGTCGAAGCTCTTGGTCTGCTCCATAGCATAGATAATGGCGCGCATTCCGTCGGCGTTCATGATTGTCCAGATTGATGGGGGCATCATGCCGTAGGTTGTTTCATAGTTTTTCAGGAAGCTTTTGGCAACGTCGTAGGGGAGCATGTCAGGAGTCGGAACGTTGATGATAAAAGCGCCTTTGGCAGCAGAGCCGGCCAGTTTGGCGAAATCAGGGTTGTCGTTAGCGTCGCCACCGATGAAATCGGCCTTGATGCCAAGAGCCCTCTGTTGCGCGCGCCGCTGACCACCGTCGGTGTAGTAACCGGCAAAGAAGATCGCATCCGGCTTCTTGGATTTGATGTTGGTCAGGACCGGGGTGAAGTTTTGCGAGTCGGCTTTGATCTTGTCGCGGGAAACAACATTTCCGCCAGCCGCTTTTACTGCCGCTGCGACTGCGTTACCGAGGCCATCAGCATAGCTGGAGAAGTCGGAAATAACCACGATGCGTTTGTAATCTTTGACATTGACCATGTAATTGGCGGCAAACTCAGCTTCGGCACTGTTTGGGAAAGAGTTACGCAAGAATGTCCAGTAGCCCTTTTCTGTCAGGCCGTCTGCGGTGCCGTCAGAGGTCTGCAGAACTTTGGCGTCGAAGTAGGTTTTTTGCGCAGCTTCGGCACAGGTTGATGTGTAGGAGCCAATAACCATGGAAACGCCCTTGTTAACCAGATCTTTGGCGCAGATTGCTGCCGCCATTGCGGTGCCTTGGTCGTCACAGGGGATAACTTCAATTTGCTTGCCCATAACCCCGCCACTGGCGTTGATTTCAGCTGCCAACAGACGAACCGAGTTTTCGATCCCTTGACCTTCGTTGGCATAGCTACCGGTGATTGGTGCCTGAACGCCGATCTTGAGGGTCTCAGCCCAGGAAAGTCCCGCCATCATGGTGACGACGCAGAGAGTTAGCAGGATGTTACGAAATGTGCTTTTCATGTGTTCCTCCTTGTTGGATGATTAAAAACATTGTTATGTGAAAGACTACCTTTCCGTTTCTAACTGGTCAATTGAATTGCTCAGTCCAGACATGGTATTTCATTAGGATAGCAAGAAATGACAATCAATGCTTGTTTAAACCAAACATTTGTTTTAGCGCATGCTGGGCAATGGTCGGATTCTCCTTGAGACGACGTTTTGAATAGGGGAGCCAATCTTCGCCATAAGGGACATAAATTCTTAATCGGTGTCCAGCTGCCAGAATGATTTCACGCAATTCTTCATCAACACCGAGCAACATTTGAAATTCATACTGATCCGGGGTTAGCTGCATTTTCCGAATGAGATTCATGGCTTCAAATATCAACTGTTCATCGTGAGTGGCTATCCCGACATAGGCTTCCTGTTTGAATAGTTGTTCAAGGCAAGTGGTATAATTGCGATTGATCGCCTGTGGATTTTTCCAGGCATCTTTACGTGATTCGATATAGATGCCTTTGCAGAGACGATAATTTTGATAGCCGTCACCCAGGTCAACAATATCTTGCGGTGTGCGACGCAAATAACCTTGAAAAGCAGTTCCCACATGACCGGGGAATTCTTCGCGCAATTTACGGAAAAAATCAAAGGTGTCATCTGTGACGGGGACATCCTCTATATCGATGCGAATAAAGTTATCCAATGCTTTAGCTTCAGATACCAATTCATGGATAATTTCAAAGCAACGCTCTTTGTCAAGTAACAGCCCCATTTGGGTTGGCTTGATTGACAGGTTGGCATCGAGTTTTTCACGATCAATCGTGCGGAGTATTTCCAAACCGTCATTTTTGAAGCTAATCGCCTCATCTATTCTGGTAATAAATTCACCGAGAATGTCGATCGTTGTCATTATCCCCTGCTGGTTCAGATCTTTTGTCAGCTGAACAGCGTCAGCCAAGGTTGGCCCAGCAATATAACCTTTGGCAAAATGACTGACGATTGGTTTGGGGACATGCATGATAGTTTTTGATACAACATAATTAAAAAGTGACATTGTTTTGTCCTGCTGGTCAGTAAATGGTTCAGGGTGAAGATCCCTCCCGACAACT
>JASJGT010000009.1:0-3437 GCA_033791405.1 Desulfuromusa sp. | reverse complement strand
GTCGATTTTTTGCTTTTATCGACCTCACAGACCCACTGTTTAACACTCTTCGGGGCAGAATTTCGTGGGCTGACCTCTATCTTCACAGGATTTTTGAGTAGACCGTTGGCGAGCTTACGAATATCGTCTGAAAAAGTTGCTGAAAAGAGCAGATTTTGGCGATTTGTCGGCAGCAATGCAAGGATCTTGCGGATTTCCTCTCTGAAACCCATGTCGAGCATCCGATCCGCCTCATCCAGTACTAGTATCTCCAGTTGCGAAAACTTCACGGCATTCTGGCTGAACAGATCTAATAATCGCCCCGGTGTTGCTACCAGAACATCAATCCCGCCACGCAGTTTCATCATCTGTGGATTGATCTTCACCCCACCGTAGACAGCGCCCGATTTCAGGGAGAGGTGTTTGCCATAGATGGCAACACTCTCAGCAACCTGTACTGCCAGTTCGCGGGTCGGCGTCAGTACCAGGGCGCGGATGTGGTTTGATTTAACTTTATCGCCATCGCTAAGGCGTTGTAGCAGCGGCAGGGTAAAGCTGGCGGTTTTGCCGGTTCCAGTTTGTGCTGCGGCCATGACATCCCTGCCGGAGAGAACTGCGGGGATCGCCTTCATCTGGATCGGGGTGGGGGTGGAGTAGCTTTTTTCTTCGATGGCGCGAAGAATGGGCTCGGAGAGTCCGAATGATGAAAATAACATAGAGCCGTTTCTCAATTAAGTGGGCGAAGGCTTCTAAAGAGGAATTATCAAAAACCCTTTCAATCTTCAGCTATTGGCCGGTACACGATCAGTCCCTTTTTTCCCCCCAAATATGGGAGTAACTCTTCGTCACGAACCTTGTTCCAAAAAAATCTTGAGGAGGCGTGCCGCAGAAAAGTCTTGCCTGCTTTTTTAATGACAATTCCTGTATGGGAAACATCGAGTCCTGGATAAGGGCTGTAGATACCAATGTAGTCTCCACTCTGTAATCGGGCAAGTACTGATTTGTCGATTACTTCTGGCGGAATAAAAGCAACAACCTGCTTCCTTACCGGATATCCTGACAGATAGAGCGTTCCGTCTCCCTTTTTGTTTAATTGTTTCTCCACCCATTGAACATCTCCTCCACCTACCTGAGAGGTTACATCACGCAGCGGGGCGAAGAGTGCATTTCCCCACGCAGAGAAGAAATGATTTCGATCCAAAAAAGTGATTTTCCCGTTGCGGTAGCGGACCTGTTGCAGAGCCTGTTTAAATCCGTCAAAATCAGTGGATCTGCGGAGAGACTCCACATAGTCGAGGAAGGTGAAACAATCGACTCCATCCAGACGAAGAACAAATACCTCGTTTGTTGCGGCGCTACCAATCAGAGTACTGGGACGGTAAGGAGTTTTGAGAAAGGCCGCAGAGATGAATGTAATTTTATCCCCAGGATCAGGAATGTCCCTGGCCTCCTCCAACAGATATTCAATCTTTATTTGGTTCCAGTTGCCCAGATCAACGGTTTTCTGCCTTGGAGCCGAGCAAGAGATCAAAAAAACCGGCAAGACCAAGACAAAAGTGATTTCCAAGACCATGCGGCGGATGCTTGAACGGTTTTTTTTTGAATGTACATATGGGGGCGGGTCGGTTAAATACATAATCAGCGAGGCTCTTCTCTCAGTGCTTTTCTTGAAGCTTTATCGACCAGGGTAAAAAGTTGACCTATCTCATTTTTTTGCTTCGATGCCTGATGTCCACGCACTTTAACCAATTCACAATCCAGCAGATCGGTCAGTCGATAAAACTGCTGGTACAACTCATAATTGTTAAGGAGCTTATTTGTATTTGAACGATAATTGTTTTGTTCTAATCGGTTACGTCGTTCCGGTAACCTGATAATATTTTGCGAATCCGTATACACCGTCAACTTACGTCCTGATGCTTTAATCTCGCTAAGTGCCCATAATAATGTCTGCAATTCCAGTTTTGTGGAAGATGTCTGCTCAAAGCGCTTCACTTTGACTCGTGTCCTTAATTCATCCAACGAGAGTTCAGGTTCAGGCACTGCTAGATAAGCGCCATAGCCAATTTTTGACTGAGCATTCACGCTTCCATCTGTCAGGAGAATTAATTCAGACAGAAGGATTTGTTCCCGATCGGTCTCGCTTAGCCGAGATTTTTGCTCGTTACGCGATCTTGGCAAAGAGCGCCTCGTGTAGGTTGACGGTGTGATTCTTTATCCGTCGCAGGGCAACGGCCATATCACTGAAGGTCAAGGAGGGCAGGGCGCCACAGGATCCATCTTTCATTCGGGCGAGGTGCGCTGTACGAATTGTATCCGCCAGGTCGTTAAGCTGGCTGGCTTTGTCGTATATCTTGCGAGTGCCGCTGGCCTCTTCACTGTTGAAGGCCTTGCAGACTTGGGTGAAAAAAGAAGAAACCTCGTGATGGTAACCGATCAGGTCGTCCCAACCATCTTGACTGTAGTCAAGCTCATATCTATCGAGCCGTTTCATATAAGAACAGAGAGATGCTGCATAGTCGGCAATCGACTCCAGCTCATCAGCAGCCCGGATAAAGCCATAGGCTCGGTCCGACTGCTTGTTGCTGGCGTTACCGGCTTGCATCAGGGTGACGGTAAAGGTTGTGATTTCATGTTGAATGATATCGGTTTCATCTTCGAGTGACATCACCTTGCGGTAGAAACGGTCACGGCCTTTAAGGTTGCGTTGCAGATAACTGCCGGAATGATGCAGTGTCTTGAGAACAAGTTTCTGCATCCGTTTGAGTTCCTCAAAGATCATTGTATTGCCCATTGCCACAGGGATGGTTCCGGGAGAGCCAATATATTTAAATGAACCTTTTTGGGCCCCTTGTTTTTCTGGAATCATTTTGATGACAAGCTGAGCCAGTTGGTTGAGAAAAGGTAGCATCACCAGAGTCGCGGTGACATTGAAGAAGGTATGCGCCATGGCAATGTGGGCGGCAATATAGGGGCGATTCCCTTCGGCATCGGCAAAGCTGGAAAGCCCTGGAACGAATTTTTCGACCATACCGACGTAGGGTATGAAGAAAGAGATAATGATGAAAACCCCCAGCAGGTTGAATACGCTGTGAGCCAGCGCTGCGCGCCGAGAGGAAATTGTACCGCCGATTGCAGCAAACTGGGCGGTAATTGTGGTGCCAATATTTTCACCCATGACGAGGGCGACAGCTGTGTACAGCGGGATGGCGCCAGTTGTCGCAAGGGCAATGGTGATGCCGAGCATCGCTGAGCTGCTTTGGATAATCATAGTCATCATGCAGCCGATGGCCACGCAACCGAGAATACTCAATAGCGATTGAGCATCGAGGGAGAGCATCAGATTCATGAACCCTTCGTCGCTGCGAAGTGGTTTGAAGGCGCCGCTCATGATCTCAAGGCCGAAGAAGATCAGGCCCAGGGCGACTAAAATCTTGCTACCCGCCGAGATACGCTCA
>JASJGT010000008.1:0-8837 GCA_033791405.1 Desulfuromusa sp. | reverse complement strand
GCTGCTTTTGTTGCTACAGCATTTGTTGCTGTTGCCCAAGACAAGGGACCTGCTGTAATCAAGCTGGACAAAGCAAAAACTGGTGTCGTTACTTTTGATCATGCCAAGCACCAAGTTGATGTGCCTGATTGTGCTGCTTGTCACCACACTGGTGGATTTGAAAAGTGTAGCAGCTGTCACGCAAAAGCAGCTGACGGAAAGAAGTTAGCTTACAAGAAAGCTATGCATGACAATTGCAAAGGCTGCCACAAAGAGATGAAAAAAGGTCCCACCAAGTGTAAAGAGTGTCACGTTAAGTAAATCTACACTTGAGAAGATTTGTATTGCAATGCCAGCCTGAGTTATTCAGGCTGGCATTTTTTTATGGTTGGATGGAATGAAAGAAACACTAGATAATTTATCGATCGGCAATCTGCAGCTGTTGCAAGCAGAAAGTGGTTATCGTTATTCTCTCGATCCCATTCTTCTGGCTCGATTTGTGAGTGTAAAAAAGGGGAACTGGGTTGTTGATTTGGGAACTGGTTGCGGTATTCTGCCGTTATTGTTGGTTCGATTGAGTGATGCCGATGAGTGTCTTGGTATTGAAATTCAACCTGAGTTGGCAGGTAGAGCAGCGCGGAATGTTGAGCTCAATCTCTTGCATGACCGGGTGCGTATTGTGCAAGGTGATATCAGAAATATCCAAGATATCCTTCCCATAGGTTGTTCCGATCTGGTTGTTAGTAATCCACCTTACCGCCAGCTCGATTCTGGAAGAATTGCCCCGAATGATGAGCGTGCAGCTGCACGTCATGAATTGGCAGGAGGTTTGACCGATTTTGTTGCTGCGGCGAGGTGGTTATTAAAAAATGGCGGCAGTTTTGCCATGATCTATTTGGTGGAACGTTTACCTGAGCTGATGGCCGAGATGATTGCCGGAGGGATTGAACCTAAACGAATGCGGATGATCCATCCCCGGCAAGGTGAAGCAGCCAAAATGGTTCTCCTGGAAGGACGTAAAGGTGGTCGTCCGGGGCTGCAGGTTGAAAACCCCCTCTATATTTATAAGAATAATGGGGCAGGTCGGGACTATACAGAAGAGGTGCTGCAAATGTATGAAGATACTCCGGGTTAATTTTCCCGCTCTTTGTCCAGTTGTTTTTGTCGAGTAAAAAGCTTGCGCATCTCATTTTTTAAATCTGAATTATCAATCGGGGATAGATCTTCTTCAATTGCCTCTTTTTCAGCGGCAGTCAATTCAATTCTGGTCCATGATGGTGGTTCGGGCGTCTGTTGAGTTTTTAAGGGTCTATGGGTTTGTGAGCCGCGTGTTTGGCGCAGATAAATATCGGTGATCCCGGCGTTGGGTATTTTTGCGTTAATTTTTTCAAGAATCTGCGGCTTCATCATCTGTAGTTGTTGCATCCAGACAGGATGATCAACCTGGACTTCCAAGACTCCCTTGCGCAACTTGAGCGGCCTGGCTCGGGCAGCAATCTGTTCTCCAACCAGTTGATCCCAAACCAGCCACGCCTGATGTCGAGTTATTTGTTCACCAAATCCCGGTTGACCAAGTATCTGTTTTATCAGTGAACCAACTCGCTCGGCTTGTTTCATTGGTGGTCGATCACTGCGTTTCATTCCAGAGTCCTTCTGCGAAACTGTCCCCCTAATAGTTGTCCCGCTACAGCACAGGCAAGAGTGAAGGGAACCCAGTACCAACTGAATCCGAGTATGGTTCGCAGGGCAATAATAAATGGAATCGACGCATGGACAAGGACGAACCAGCGCAGCGAAAATTTACGACTTGATTCGCGCAAATAACCTAGTGGCAGGTTGCTAGCAAAAGAAAAAAGAAGAAGAATGACAAGTGGCAGGATCTGGTCTGACAGCAAAAGATATTTCCTTTATGATTAATTGTGATGAGAGCAAGGATACTCTACTCTTTGAAGAGGAGAACTGTCAATTTTCCAGGTTAACGAATAGCGCTTGCATGCCATCTGTAAACATGGCAATATGCGCGGCTGTGCTCTGAGGTTAGGAGACGTGTGGTGGTTAAAGAAGGGGATTGTGTCGCGATATTTCATTCGGTTCACCGAGTGATGAGAGCAGAAAAAATTCTCAATGCTCAGCGATTGGATATTTTGTTGATTCCTGTGCCTCGGCAGTTAAGTGCTGATTGTGGTATGGCGATCAGGTATCTCCATGAATGCCACCCTCAGGTTCAACAAGCTCTGGCAGAAGGCGCATTGCCAGCGGCAGAAGTCTGGTTGATGCAGGCTGAAAAATATCACCTTTTGGGATGAAACATCCTGTTTTGTCGGAGCTTTTTGCTTGACAACAGGTAATGCTGTTTTTTATATTTACTCTTTTGTGGACTTTGTTAATAGACCGGTATGTTTGACACACTTTCTGATAAGCTTGATTCAGTTTTTAAGAAGCTGCGTGGGCATGGTCGTCTGACTGAGCAGCACATAAAAGAGACGATGCGGGAGATCCGTCTGGTTCTTCTTGAGGCTGATGTCAATTTTCGTGTCGTTAAAGATTTTATTTCTAAGGTCAGCGAACGTGCTGTAGGACAGGATGTTCTCAAAAGTCTGACCCCGGCACAGCAGGTCATTAAGGTTGTTCGAGAAGAACTTGCTGGCTTGATGGGTGAAGGGGAGGATAATTCCCTTAATCTATCCGTTAAACCGCCGGTTCCGTTAATGCTCTGCGGTTTACAGGGTGCAGGTAAAACAACAACTTGTGGCAAGCTGGCGCTGAAATTACGCAGTGAAAAGCGTAATCCATTGCTGGTTCCTGCTGATGTTTATCGGCCGGCGGCAATTGCACAGCTTAAAACTTTGGGTCGCCAGATTGATGTTGAAGTTTTTGACTCTCAAGCTGGACAGAATCCAGTAGATATCTGTTCCCGTGCTTTAAGCTACGCGGAACTCAACGGTTTTGATACAATCATTCTTGATACTGCTGGTCGGTTGCACATTGACACAGAGTTGATGGGTGAGCTCAAGCAGATCGTAAGTAAAGTTGCACCGCAAGAGATCTTGTTTGTTGCTGATGCGATGACCGGACAGGATGCGGTGACCGTTGCTGCAAGTTTTGATGAACAATTACCTCTGACCGGGGTGATTCTGACCAAGCTGGATGGTGATGCACGTGGTGGCGCGGCTCTTTCGATTCGAGCGGTCACTGGCAAGCCAATCAAGCTGGTTGGTATGGGTGAGAAGCTCGATGCTCTTGAGCAATTTCATCCGGATCGCATGGCTCAGCGTATCCTCGGTATGGGGGATGTCCTCAGCCTGATCGAGAAGGCTCAGGAAGCAGTTAGTGCTGATGATGCTACGGCAATGGAACAGCAGCTGCGCAAGGACGGCTTCACTCTCGAAACTTTTCTTGAGCAAATGCAGATGGTCAAGAAAATGGGTTCCATCGATTCACTTATGAAAATGATTCCCGGAGCCGGGAAAGCGCTTAAAAAAGCTCAGGGGATGCAGTTACCTGAAAATGAATTAAAAAAAATCGAAGCGATTATTCGCTCTATGACATCTAAAGAACGATTAAATCATAAGATTCTTAATGGTTCTCGACGGATGCGGATTGCCAAGGGTAGCGGAACCCGCGTTCAAGATGTCAATCAGTTGTTGAAGCGCTTTGTTGAAGCGCAAAAGATGATGAAAAAAATGCAGAAAATGGGTCCAAAAGGGCTCAAAGGGATGATGGGTCGAGGTGGCCAGCTCCCATTTTAAGCGTAGCGAATAGAGATAAACAGTATCCTGTTCGATATACAGACAACAAAAAAGAAACACCAGGAGGAAAGACAGCATGTCAGTAAAAATCAGACTCGCCCGTGGTGGCGCGAAAAAGAAGCCGGTCTATCGGGTCGTTGTGGCCGACGAGCGTTTCCCAAGGGATGGTCGGTTTATCGAGATTCTGGGGCAGTATAATCCTCGCCAAGAAGAAGTTTTGTTAAATTTTAAAGAAGATCGAGCCATGGAATGGCTCAATAAAGGTGCGCAGCCGACCGATACCGTGCGCCGCCTTTTGCGACAAGCCGGTGTCTGGGCCAAGTTCAAGGCAAAGGCTGCTCCTGAGGCCTGATACCTGAATCTGGTCCGAATCCGGGGCAACGTCCCCCAACCACCCGGAGGATGACCTATGAAAGATCTGATCGAGTATATTGCAAAGTCTCTGGTCGAAAAGCCTGACGAAATTGTTATTTCTGAGGAGATAGCAGAGGACGGCAGTGTGCTGGTCAAACTTGCGGCAGCACAGGAAGATATGGGACGAATTATTGGTAAACAGGGGCGCAATGCCAAGGCAATGCGAACCTTGCTGAATGCCAAGGCAACTCGTGAAAATCGGCACGCTTCAATGCAGATTATGGAGTAGGTTTAGGTTTGGCTGGTTTTTTAAGTTGGTTAATATAGATGGCTGAATCTCTGCTGGAAATTGGAAAGATTGTTGGAACCCACGGTTTACGTGGTGACATCAAAGTGCGGCTGAACTCAGGAGATCCTGAACTTCTGCTGACATTAAAGCAGATTGAATTATGCTTACCGACGGGTGAGCCTCTGAGTGTAAATATCAGTCGTCAGGTTTTGCATAAAGGGCAGGTTTTGTTGCATTTGCAAGGACTTGATTCAATTGATCAAGTTGAGCTGCTGGTTGGCAGTCAGGTACTCATAGCTGAAGAGCTGTTGCCAGAACTGAATGATGATGAATACTATTGGAAACAGTTGAAAGGGTTGGAAGTTGTTGACCGGGAACGAGGTAATATCGGGCAACTACAAGACCTGCTAAGTAGTTCTGCTCATGATACATATGTTGTGAAGGGTCGTTTCGGGGAAGTTCTGATTCCGGCAGTCCAACAATTTATTTTGGGAATCGATCTGGAAGAGCAGATTATGCAGGTTGCGCTTCCGGAAGGATTGATTCCAGATGAACAATGATCTTTGACGTATTGACTTTGTTTCCCGGCATGTTTGTTTCACCGCTACAGGAGAGTATCCTCGGGCGGGCGATCAAACAGGAATTGCTGCAGGTGCAAACCCACAATCTGCGCGATTGGGCTGAGGGTAAACATCTGAGTACCGATGACGCTCCCTACGGGGGTGGTGACGGCATGGTGATGAAACCGGAACCAATTGCCCGTGCAGTTGCTGAGTTGAAATTGAAATCGCCCGATTCAAAGGTGCTGTTGATGACCCCGCAGGGGACACCTTTTAAACAGCACCATGCCCAAGAACTGGCAGGTGAATCAGGATTGATTTTCCTCTGTGGTCGGTATGCAGGCTTTGATGAACGAACTCGCGAAACTCTTGTTGATGCAGAATTTTCAATAGGAGATTTTGTGTTGACCGGTGGCGAGCTGCCGGCAATGGTGATGATCGATGCGATCTCTCGTCACCTTCCCGGAGTTCTTGGTTCCAGCGACAGTGCGGGAGCCGATTCATTTGCCGATGGTTTACTGGAATCTCCGCAGTATACCCGTCCCGCTGTTTTTGATGGGATGTTGGTGCCGGATGTCCTGCTTTCCGGGGATCATGGCAAGGTTGCTGAGTGGCGACGAGAACAGCAACTATTACGGACATTGCAACGACGACCAGAGCTGTTTAAAACTGCTGCTTTGAGTGATCGCGATGCAAAGATGCTTGAGCAGCTACGCAAGGAAATAGAGCTAACCCAAAAGGCTCAATAATTAAAAAAATTGATAGATTATTTTGCTCGTAATTTCTAAACTATTGGGAAAAACGGATAGATAAACCGAGGAGGAATGAAGATGAACATCATCGATAGACTGGAAATGGAACAGATTAAAAAGGATATCCCACGTTTCAAAGCGGGTGATACCATTAAAGTTCACGTAAAAATAACTGAAGGTGACAAGCAACGGATCCAGATTTTTCAGGGTGTTTGTATTAAGCGCCTTAGTCGTGGTCTTGGCTCTTCTTATACTGTGCGTAAGATGTCTGGTAGTATCGGTGTGGAACGGATTTTCCCACTTCATTCACCAAGTATCGAGAAGATTGAAGTTGTTCGTGTTGGTCAGGTACGCCGTGCCAAACTCTACTACCTGCGTAACCTGCGTGGTAAAGCGGCACGAATTTCTGAAAAACGGATGGTCTGAACATCGATTGTCTGAAGTAAGAACCCTGCTTGGTTGTTCCAAGTAGGGTTTTTTATTTTGTGGTCGATGGCGTAAAAGAGAGCAGATTGTCTAATCGTTTAGGCTATAATTTTCCGGATTATTCTTTATGTTTGTGGTGAGGATGAATCAACTGCAGGTCTGCCCCCCCCATATTGATCAGAAATAATCGTGTCATCTTGTTCCCGTTTTTCTAATTAATTCTTCAGTAAAACTCATAACATTATTGTCAAGATGAATTCTTATCAAATGAATCTGCATCGCAGGGGTTCCCCAATTTTCTATATATAAAAACATATTATCATCGCCCATGCGGTTGCTCGATGACAACGAACCCACCATGTACTGGGTAAAGGAACCATGGTGATAAAGATCTGTACTTTTTCTCAAAGTCAGCTGGTGGGTGTGTCCACAGAAAATATCCTCGATATGATGTTCTCTGACAAAATCAGCCAATAATAAGGGATTCAGGAGTGGGGTAATATCTCCGACCAGAATCGAGTGGTGAATCAACAGTATGGACTTATCATATTTCATCTGCTGAACCTTCACTGAGATAGACTTTAGAATTTCCTCTTCAACAAAACCCTCATCCTGGTAAAGAATATTGGAATCGATGCAGATAACCAGCACGGTCATGCTATCAATGGTCACCAGCTTAATATAATTAAGATCCGTGAAATGATTTTTTGATTTGGTAATATCCCGCTGTAAATAAAGATTTTTCTTGGTTGTCAATTCTGATCTTAATGGCTGAATAGTCTCACTATTATCGATGTATTCCTTGAAAAATTCATGTGCTCGCATATTTCTTTTATCATGATTGCCGATAATAGAGATAACGTTTTCACAGGTAATACCCTGCAAGAACTGTTTTGCCTCCTGATATTCATTTTCCAGCCCATCAGAGGTATTGTCCCCCGTATTAATAACCAGATCTGCAGGATATGAGTTGATTTTGTCCAGTAACGTTTCGTTGTTACCGTCCCAATGGCGTGCTCCGAAATGTATATCAGAAATATGTAAAATATTCACACCAGTTTTCCCCTGTTATCGTGGTGATTTCAATGGATCCGATCCTTGTATCACAGATGTCCGGGAGATTTTATATAAATGATATCTCGTGTCAACTATTTATGTCCGTGAATCTCAATCAGTTTCGCAGAGAGCCAACATAAGAGTAAATGTCGTGCTAAGATAGCTCGAATTAGTGCCATTCTGGATTTCAATGAATTTATACAAAGGAGTCAACATGCCCCATTTTATAATAGATTGCTCAGAAGGTATTTTAAAATCACATTCTGAGGAGGAGATAATCGAACAAGTTCATATCTCGGCTGTTTCAACTGAACTATTTAATAAAAATGATATAAAAGTAAGGGTTAATTTTTTCAAAAACTTTTCCACGGGCGACAAAAAAGAAGATTTTATCCATGTATTTGCAAATATAATGCAAGGTCGAAGTATTGAACAAAAACTGAATTTATCCCAAACGATAGTTCGCAATTTGACTTTAATGTTTCCTTTAGTCACAAATATTGGAACCAATGTCATAGAGTTTGAAAAAACAACTTATTTCAATCGAAATATGCTTGACCCAACATATAAATTTTCAATGCCATAAGGTCTATACACTTATTATTTTGCGAGCACATCACTGTTGTAAGGGACAGTTTACAGTGCCGACAAAAACGCATTTTCACAGAACCTGCGGATAGAACAGCATTTTAAAGTCGAGTTTTTTTTAATGACACATGGGCACATCGTTTGTTATTATTCGCACTCATGAAAAAAATGAATCTTCACAGTTATTTTCTTTGTTGCTGGATCTTCAAGAATCTGTATCTCTTTCATATTATTTATCATTTGATGGGCGATATGTTTGGTTATACATACCAAACGCAACTCCTAAAAAGGAGGTGATTTATGATCCTGATATTCTGTTTTCCATCCTGAGATTGGTGGTCGTCTAAAGCAATTTTAGGTAGGAAAAATTGGTGAGAAACATGATGTTTTTCATCTTTGTGATCGTTGACGTTGTAAAGCAATTTCTTGTTATCGAATCTAAACATTTTGCATGGAGGAAAACACTCAATGAAACTCTCAACATTGCTCACATCAATTGTAGCGTTTGCTGTAATGGTAGCTCCTGTTGTTGCTTCAGCCGACAATACTCTTGATACGGTCAAAAAACGTGGTCACTTACGCTGTCAGGTTAGTTCTCCTTCGGGTGGCTTCTATAATCTTGATGCCGACGGCAACTGGTATGGTCTTGATATAGCAGTCTGTGAAGCTGTAGCGGCAGCCATTTTTGGCGACAAAAATAAAAAGGAAATCCAGGTTGTCGCCACTCAGCAACGCTATACCGCTCTGGCCAATGGAGGATCAGATCTTTTATGCAGCACAGCGACTAATACAATGACACGTGACACCCAGCTTGGTGTGGATTTTTTACAACCTAATTTTTATGATGGCCAGGGTTTTACCGTCCTCAAGTCCAGTGGTATCACCAGTGCGCTTCAACTAAAAGGGGCGAAGGTGTGCGTGACGTCTGGCACGTCCAGCGAACTGAATCTGGCAGACTTCAGCCGGGCCAACAACCTCAATATCACGGCTGTTACTTTCGATGATTGGAATGTTCGTGACGCTACATATCTTAAGGGTGGATGCGATGCGGTAACGGTTGACAAATCATCATTGGCCGCAAATA
>JASJGT010000007.1:0-13824 GCA_033791405.1 Desulfuromusa sp. | reverse complement strand
TTATTGCTCTAACGGCCAACGCCTTAAGTGGCGATCGGGAAAAATGTCTTGCGGCGGGGATGGATGATTATATCAGTAAGCCATTTGGGCAGGATCGAATTGCAGAGATTCTGAAACGCTGGCTGCCCGACAATCTGCAAGAGATCGTGGGACAGCCCCCGACGCAAAGTGAACCCCCTGTAGTCACAGTTAATTCCGAAGCTACAGAATCCGACGTGATTGACCAGAAAGCACTGGAAAACATCCGTGCATTGCAATCAGAGGGAGCTGAAGATATTCTGACCAAAATTATTACCCTGTTTCTAGATGATACCCCGAAGCAGCTGGAACAACTACATCAGGCTCTGCGTGACAAAGATGCCAATACAGTACGCACCATTGCCCACAGTTTAAAATCAAGTAGTGCCAACCTGGGGGCATTGGGTTTGTCTTCACTCTTAAAGGAGCTGGAAGAAAAAGGACGGACGAATTCTCTGACAGAATCAGCTGAATTATTCGTTAAAGTGCAAAATGAATTTCAGAGGACGATTGAACCTCTGGAATTTGAAACGGTGAAACATGATTGACACAACACGTTCAAAGAAAACCATAAGTTCGAAATATCTGGAGAGTATTTAAACCCATCTTTTGAGGCAGACAAAATGATTTCTAAAATAAATAACTTTCTAAAAGTGTTCTTAATTCTATTCGTAGCAGTTTTAACATCAATCCCGGTTCAAGCCGCTAACACGGTTCAGGAACTCACTTTTCTCAATTGGGGTGATTATTTAAGCCCAGACTTGCAGGAAAAGTTTGAAACCAAGTTCAACGCTAAAATTCGCTTAGTCACTTTTGACAGTGACGATAATAGAAATAGTTTACTCCTATCAACAGAGGGGAAAAACTTTGATGTTGCGCTGATCGATGGCAACAGTATCCCCAGCTATATCCGAAGGGGATGGTTGACTCCAATCTCGGAAAATGACATACCCAACAGTAAGCATATTATCCCCCGCTGGAGTAATGCATATGAGGGGGCCAAAGAGTACAGCGTGCCGTATTTCTGGGGGACCGTTGGGATAGCTTACCGTTCTGATCTGGTAAAATCACCGATCACATCCTGGATGGATATTCTCAAGCCAGCAGAAGAGTTACAAGGGAGAATCTTCATGTTCCCACAGAGCCGGGAATTGGTCGATATTGGTCTAAAAGCTCTTGGTTACTCGGTCAATACATTGAATGATCCCAAAGCCTATAAAGAAGTCAAAAAACTGCTGTTGGACCAAAAACCCTACGTAAAAAAGTACGATAACCTCGCAGTCGATGAGACATCAGCACTTATCAAGGGTGAGATCCTGGCTGCTACAAACTACAGTGGTGACGCTCTCACTCTGCAGGCGATCAATGAGGATATCTCCTATATTGTCCCCAGCGAGGGCAGTTTCCTCTGGGTTGATTATTTGGTAGTCATGGCAAAAAGTGAAAAGAAAAAGTTGGCCATGGATTTTATAAATTTTTTAAATAGTCCTGAGAATGCCGCAGAGCATGCTGAATATATGTATTATGCAACACCTAATGCAGCCGCAGAAAAACTCTTAACTAAAGAGTTTCTTGATGATCCCTATATTTATCCAGAAAAGGACGTCATGGACAATTGTGAAATCGAAGTCAAGCTGCCTCCGCGAGTAAATAAAACCCGTAACCTCATATATTCCGAAGTGACTCGAGGAAAAATCTAGCGATAAGGCAAACTGTGCTCTTATGAGTTGGCCCGAATTTACTTATGAAAATTAAAATAAAAATAATCATGACGTTTCTTCCGCTTGTCGTCATACCACTTCTTATTATTGGAGGGGTGAGTGTCATCAAGCTTAAAAATGCTGCATACCATTCGGTAATGACTGAAAGGGATAATTTTCTCAAGCAACTTAAGGATCAAGTTAATTCTCTCAAAAAGTCGACAGAAGCAAATATAAATTTGTTATCAGAATCCGCACTTGTTCAAAAATATTTTTTAATCGAAAGTGAAGAAGATCGCTACTCTCTACTTCAGCCGGTTTTATTGAACCTTTTAAACCGCTATCAGGAGATTTATCCAGAATATAAAGAGATTCGTCTTCTCCTGCCTGATGGTTATGAGGACACCCGAGTTACGCTGGAAGGTCTTCCCAACAAAACTGAGTTAGAAGGTGATACGCCATTTTTTAAGAAGATTTCAAAGTCAAAGGCCCCGATAATAACAATTATATATAAGAATCAGGATACAGATAAATACGCCATTTTGGTAAGTAAACGGATTGAACTGGTTGACCTTTCACTCAATGAAAAAACAGCGACACCAAAACTAAGAGGATTTCTAGCAATTACTCTGAATATTGAATGGTTAGACACAATTATGAGTAATCTGAATAAAGAAACCAAAGGGAATATATTCTTTTTTAATGACTCAGGTACGATCATTTCTGCGAGCGACAGAGCAATAATTAACCACAGGATACCGCAAGCGCTCTTGAGTAAAATACAGGGCTCAATCCACCAGTCAGAATCGGTGTTGCCGTTATATGATCAGTTCATGGGTGTAGATTCCGTTCTACAATATCAGAGGGTTCTTCCGGAGCTTTACCTTGTCAGTTCTTTTTCAAAGCAGGAATTGATGAAAGAAAGCTGGTCAGTTGGCAAACTACTGATTATTCTGACTATTTTGTCTAGTATAGTTGTTTGTCTGCTGTTATTGCTCGGGCTTCGGCATTTTATTCTCAATCCTGTAACCGCACTGACCGACGCAGTTAAATCAATCAATTTTAATGATTCTGAGTTTAAACCTCTGACCATTTTCTCAAAGGATGAATTCGGAATCCTGTCTGAAAACTTCAACCAAATGGCAAGTCGTTTAGTCGAGTACGGCATCACTGCCGAACAAAGTCTAGTAACCCTTGAAGCCCAAGTTAAAGAGCGTACTACTCAGCTAAAGTCCTCCATGAATGATGCCATTCTTTTAGCAGAAAAAGCGCAGGAAGCCAGCAAAACAAAATCGCAGTTTCTGGCCAACATGAGTCATGAAATCCGCACCCCGATGAACGGAGTGCTGGGCATGGCAGAGTTGACCCTTGATACCGAGTTAACCCATGAACAACGCAATGCCGTCAACACCATCAAGTCATCAGGAGAATCCCTGCTGACTATCATTAATGACATTCTTGACTTTTCCAAGATTGAAGCTGGAAAACTGGAGATGGAGATCATCAACTTCAATCTTCCGTCATTAGTCGAAGATGTGGCTCAGATGCTGGCCCATCGGGCGCATGCCAAAGGGTTAGAACTGATTGTAGACATTGCTGATAACGTTCATCCAGATGTCAGTGCTGATCCGAGTCGGATACGACAAATCCTTACCAATCTGATTTCCAATGCTACCAAATTCACCGAACAGGGTGAAATTCTGGTCAGAATTGAAACTCTTGAGGAGGATAAAAAGACATCCCGCGTACGTTTCCTAGTTCGTGACACCGGGATAGGCATGTCCGCAGCGGAGAGTGCTAAACTTTTTCAACCGTTCACCCAGGCAGATGAATCAACGACTAGAAAGTATGGTGGTACCGGTTTGGGATTAGCGATTTCGAGACAGCTTGTTGAAATGATGGGTGGTCAAATCAACTGCTCCAGTCAACCGGATCAGGGTGCGGAATTCTGGTTTGAGTTGCCATTGAAAAAGTCATCTGTAACCCAGGTCATTGCCACATCCCCTGCCCATGATTTAAAGGGCTTACGTGGTTTGATCGTCGATGACAATGCAACAAACCGGGAGCTATTGGTTCATCAGTTGACCTGTTGGGGGGTTGAACAGGACAGTGCTGCAAATGGTATTGAAGGTTTAACAAAATTGCATCAGGCCGTGACCGATGGCCAACCGTTTGACATGATCATCCTTGATATGCATATGCCGAATATGAATGGGCTGGATGTTGCTCATCTGATCAAAAAAGATCCAACAGTCAACCGCACACGAATGATCATGCTCACTTCTGTGGGAATCCGTGGTGATGCACGCCTGGCCCGCGAGGCTGGAATCGAGATTTATCTGACAAAACCAGCACGCCAGATTGATCTGTACAACAGTCTGGTTGCGTTGATGAAGGGAGATTCGTCAGCGTCTGATGAATTAATCACCCAATACAGTCTGGATAAAGAAACCATAACCTTTAATGCCAAAGTTCTTCTCGCTGAAGACAACCTGGTCAATCAGCAGGTTGCCAAAGGTGTTCTGCGTAAACTAGGGTGTCAGGTCGATCTTGCGATGAACGGTACGGAGGCTGTTTCTGACTTTGAAAAACATCACTATGACATCGTTTTTATGGACTGTCAGATGCCGCGCATGGATGGTTATGCAGCAACGGGAGAAATCCGCCGTTTGGAAATTGGCAAAGCAGATAAAAGCCATATCCCGGTGATTGCCTTGACCGCTAACGCCTTAAGTGGCGACCGGGAAAAATGTATTGCGGCGGGGATGGATGACTACATCAGCAAACCCTTTGATCAGAAGCGGATCAGAAAAGTTCTCAAACGCTGGCTTCCTGATAATCTCCAGATTGTACCCGAAGCGCCTCCCCGTAATGAAAACACTCCAGCAATCCCCGAGGCGGGATCGGACGATGATGCGCTGATCGAGTATAAAGCCCTGGCAAGTATCCGTAGCCTGCAAAGCGACGGAGCAGAGGATATTCTGACCCGGATCATCTCCCTGTTTCTTGAGGACACTCCGAAACAACTGGTGCAACTGCACCAAGCAATCCGCGATCATGATGCAAATGCGGTTTGTGCTATCGCTCACAGTCTAAAATCAAGCAGTGCCAATCTTGGTGTGATGGGATTGTCTTCACTTTTCAGAGAAATGGAAGAAAAAGGCCGCAGGAAAACCTTGACTGGCACAACGGAGTTATATGAACAAATTAAGAATGAATTTCATAATACAATTGATCCACTTCAAGCTGAAATGGTGAAATGATGAGTGACAATACAACCTCAAATACCCCTTTAATCCAGGTTGTTGATGATGATCTGGCAACCCGTCTGTTGTTACGCGCCAGTCTGGAAAAAGCCGGTTTTCGTGTAGCGGAAGCTGAAAATGGTTTGGTTGCCGTTGCGGAATTTGAACAACTGCAACCGGACGCCATTCTGCTGGACGTGATGATGCCCAAACTGGACGGATTTGATACCTGCCGGGCAATCCGCAAACTCTCTGGTGGCGAACATACTCCAATCCTTATGATCACGGGCCTGGAAGATGTTGATGCGATTCACCGCTCATTTGACTCTGGAGCCACCGATTTTATCACCAAACCGATCAACTGGGCTGTACTGACTTACCGAGTTAAATATATGCTGCGGGCCAGTGAGGCCTTTTATGATGTGATTGACAAACAAAAACAAATTCAGGAACTGGCATTTTTTGATCAATTAACCGGCCTGGCAAACCGGACAATGTTCATGGACACATTAGAGATGGCCCTTGCAGAAGGGGCAGAGCAAGAAACACAATTAGCTGTTTTATTTATGGATCTTGATCGATTCAAGACTGTGAATGACACTTTAGGACATCAAGCCGGAGATGTTTTACTTAAAAATGTTGCGGAGCGAATCAGTGCCAGTATTCGTGAAACAGATCCGTTCAGCCGTTTGAAGAAAATGCGTTATTCAAAGAGATATGTTTCTCGTTTTGGAGGAGATGAATTCACCATTATGCTACCGCACCTCAAAAATCCTGAGGATGCCGGTCTGGTCGCCAAACGGATCAACGAAACTCTGACCGAACCGTTCAAGATCAATGATCATGAGGTGTTCATCTCTGCCAGTATTGGCATCAGCGTTTTCCCCCTGGATGGCACAGATGCTGATATTTTAATGAAGCATGCCGATCTGGCGATGTACCACACCAAAGAAAAGGGCAAGAACAACTTCCAGTTCTATAAAAAATCCCTCAATATCAAAGCTAGTGAACGATTGGAATTTGAAAATGATGTCCATAAAGCAGTTCTTGGAGAAGAGTTTACGCTGTACTATCAACCCCAGGTGAGTATGATCAATGGGACGATTATCGGTGCTGAAGCCCTCACCCGCTGGGAGCACAATAAACGCGGCATGGTTTCACCGGCTGAGTTTATTCCATCCATTGAAGAGCTGGGACTGATTATCCCTTTCACCGACTGGGTCATCCGCCAGACAGGTAAACAACAATTAGCATGGCAACAGGAAGATCTGCCACCCAAGCGAATTGCAATAAATGTTTCCAGCAAACATTTCGTCCAACAGGATATCCCAGGCAAAATCACTAAAATGTTACAAACACACAATTTAAGCGCTAAATACCTGGAGCTGGAATTAACTGAAAGCGTTCTGGCAGAACAGAATTCAGAAACGATCACAGTCCTTCAGGAAATGAAGAACTTAGGGCTTAGTATTTCCGTTGATGACTTCGGGACCGGTTATTCTTCTCTGGTCTATCTTAAAACCTTCCCTATCGACATTGTTAAAATTGACCGCTTTTTTATCATGGATATCCTGACTAGTTCTCAGGATGCAGCAATTGTCAAAGCGATCATTGCTATGGCACACAGCATGGAAATGAAAGTCATTGCAGAAGGGATTGAGGAAAAAGAACAATTTGAGTTGCTACAAAAGATGGGTTGTGATTATGGTCAAGGCTTTCTCTTCAGCCCCGCTGTTCATGCAGACAAATTCGCAACAATGATTAGAAATGGAGCTTCTTTAGTATCTTGATAAGGCTTTTCTAAAAAACACATTGAAAATATTCAATGACTTACAATTCCAAGTTATTGTTATGGCATACAACTTAAATCAAGCAAACTAAGGTTGGTATTTAAAAATGAAAACAAACCAAGCCGAGCAATTAATTGAACAAGAGATCACCCTCCCCTCACCCCCGGCAATTGCGGTACAGATTCTTAATACCGTGCAAAAGGAAGATGCTGATTTAGGTGATCTGGTAAAAATCATTTCAGCCGATCCGGCGTTGACTGGAAAAATGCTTCAGATTGCTAATTCCGGTTTTTATGCGGTAAAAAATGAAGTGGCCAGTATAGACCGTGCACTATCTGTACTCGGCACCAATGTTATAAAAAATATAGCCCTTTCATTTGTTATCGCCACAGATTTACGTGGAGAAGAGCAATCTGGTTTTGATTTTGATGACTATTGGCGCCGCTCTGTCACTTCAGCTGTGGCTGCAGATCTTTTAATTCAACAACTGGGTCAAAAAGATGATGATATCTTTGTCACAGCCTTACTGCATAACATCGGAATGCTGGTCATTTTTATGCACAAAAGAAGTGAATACAGTGAATTACTTCACGAATCCTTCATTTCCGACCAGTCACTTATCGAGCTTGAGCAGAGTAAGTACAGCTTTGATCATCAACAAGTAAGCACAACACTCACAAAAAAGTGGGGGTTACCAGAGAGTATCTCGGGTCCAATCGGTTACCACCACAACCCTGAATCAGCCCCAGAAGACGACCAGAATACTGCTCAGATTCTTTATTTTTCCGATCAGATTTCTGCCATCTACAACGAAACTGATACTGCTGAAAAGGTGCGTTTACTACAGGGAGCATTGACGGAACAGTATTCCCTGACCCCAGACCAGATCCGTTTATTATTGGATGACGTCGCAGAAAAAAGTGTTGAGATTCTGAAAACATTTGAAATTGAACCGGGCGACATGAAACCCTATTCGGAAATGCTCCAGGAAGCTAATGAAGAACTGGGTCGACTGAATCTATCTTACGAACAGCTTGTCATAGAACTGAAGGAAGCAAAGGAGAAATCAGACCGCCTTGCCAATGAGTTGAAGGATGCCAATTTACGCCTCAAAGATCTGGCTTATACAGATGCCCTGACCGGACTCTATAATCACCGTTATTTTCAGGATAATTTGAGCAGTGAATTATCAAGAGCCAGTCGCTACAACTCTTCGCTTTCACTTATTATTTTTGATATCGATCATTTCAAAAGAGTAAATGACACTTATGGACATCCTGCGGGAGATCAGGTCCTTAAGGAGATTTCAAAAGCAGTTAAAAAAACAGTTCGACCAAGTGATATTGTCGCCCGTTATGGTGGTGAAGAATTTGCGGTTATTCTGCCTGAAACAGATATCACCGGGGTCAAGGTTTTTGCAGGACGACTCAGACGTTGTGTGGAGGGAGTTATTACGGCAGCAGATGAGCAACAGATCATGGTGACAATCAGTGTAGGAGGGACAACTTTTAGTCCAGAACAACCTGAAACCAGCAAAGACACATTGATTCAGACCGCCGATCGTGGGCTCTATATGTCCAAGGAAAATGGCCGCAATCAAGTCACAATTATGGCAATCGAAGATACTCCTACATCCTGAAAATCATTTTATAGAATTGTTATGCAATCAAATGAAAATTACCACCACATACAGCGACTGATCGATAGAGAATTAAACCTTCCCTCTCCACCAGCGATAGCAGTACAAATCCTCAACGCCGTGCAGAAGGATGAGGCTGCTTTGGCTGAATTGGGAGCAATCATCTCTGCTGATCCCAGCCTGACGGCACAGATGCTCAAGGTGGCCAATTCAGAAATATTTGCCGGGAGTGGTGATGTCACCAATATCAAACGCGCCATGACTGTGCTTGGCACGAATACGATTAAAAATATAGCACTCTCCTTTGTCATCGCTGCTGATCTGAGTCCTAACGGGCAAACAGGCTTTGATTTCGACAATTTCTGGCGCAGATCAATTACCGCTGCCGTCGCTGCAGAGCTTCTGGCAAAAACTGTGCAATATAAAGAAGATGATATTTTTGTCGCCGCCCTGCTCCAGAACATTGGCATGTTGGTGATCTCACTCACCAAAGGTGATGAATACAATGCACTACTGAAAGAGGCACTTTCAACGGCAGAGAATTTACTTGAACTGGAACAGCACAGCTATGGCTTTAATCATCAACAGGTCGGCTATTCGCTGCTGGCGAACTGGAATCTGCCCGCCTCCATTTCCGAACCGATCCGTTACCATCATCAGCCGGCAGATGCTACTGAAAAAGCCCGCGCTTCCAGTGAAATTCTCTATTTTTCTGATCAACTGTCAGCAGTCTACAATGAATCCGGAATTGCTGAAAAAGCCCGCCTTGTTCAACAGCAACTTATTGACACCTTTGGCATTGATGCGACCCAGGCCCTACAGTTACTTGACGATGTTGCCAGCAACAGCCTTACCATGATCGAGACTTTTGAACTTGATCCGGGAGAAATCAAACCTTATTCACTACTGCTCCAGGAAGCAAATGTAGAATTGGGGAAATTGAACCTAAGCAGTGAGCAACTAATTCTGGAAATGAAGGAGGCCAAGGAACTTGCCTATAGTTTACAGACAGCAAACAATCGCCTGAAAGAACTCGTTTATCGTGACGGGCTGACCGGGCTTTACAATCATCGCTATTTTCAGGAAGCTCTCACTAAAGAACTGTCCCGAGCCGCCAGGTATCATTCTTCCGTTTCGCTGATTCTTTTCGATATTGACTATTTCAAAAAAGTCAATGACAGCTACGGTCATCCTGCTGGCGATCTGGTCTTATGCAACCTTGCCCGAGCCGTTGACAGTGCGGTGCGCCCCAGTGATATTGTCGCCCGTTATGGTGGTGAAGAATTTGCGGTGATCCTTCCGGAAACCAATCCGGCTGGAGTCAAGGTCTTTGCGGCCCGGCTAAGACGTTGTATTGAAGGGATTGCAACCCTGTCGGATGGGCAGCTGATTTATGTGACCGTCAGTGCCGGAGTGACAACCTTCAACGCAGAACAGCCTGGTATCACAAAAGACCTGTTGATCGAAACCGCTGATCGCGGGCTCTATCTCTCAAAACAGAACGGTAGAAACCAGGTTACAATTCTTGAACCGGAACTAACATCGGTTAACTAGATCAGTAGGATAATAAGCTCCCGCCTCAGTGCAATAACTGGATTCTTTAAGATTGGCATGCTATTTTACTAATCCTTCCGGTTGGAAGAGGATATTTTAATGGGGAGGAATATTCATTTTTCATGTCGATCAACACCACTGAAAAATATCAGATTATTAGCTCTGAAGAAGGTCTTCTCCTCCAGCTATCTGGTGATTGGCGCTTCCAGAGTGGCATTCCTGATATTGATCCTTTACTTAAGCATCTACAAAACACTCAACCCACTAAATTGTCCTTTGGTTGCCAACAGCTGGGATCCTGGGATAGTGGCCTGATGACTTTCCTGATAACTCTGATCAACAGCTGCAAACAAAAAAACATTTCAGTACACCAGGAAACCCTCCCAGAAGGAATCCAGAAACTACTCCAATTATCGTTTGCCGTTCCGGAGCGCAAAGGGGCTCGCCGTGTTATTTTGGGGCAACCAGTTCTCGCTAAAATTGGTAATGTGACAATTGAAATGCATCACAACTGGAGTGACCTGCTGGCATTTGTCGGGGAGTTATTTTTCGGTTTTTTGAATTTTTTACGTGGTCGGGCACGCTTTCGTTATTCAGATCTCTTTTATCAGATCGAATGTGCTGGCCCATCGGCATTGATGATTATTACCCTGATCAGCGTTCTCGTCGGAATGATTCTTGCCTTTGTCGGTGCAGTGCAATTACAATTATTTGGTGCTGAAATTTTTGTTGCCAATCTGGTTGGTCTGGGTATGGCTCGCGAAATGGGTGCAATGATGACTGCCATTATTATGGCTGGACGGACTGGTGCAGCGTATGCGGCACAATTAGGAACCATGCAGGTCAATGAAGAGATTGACGCATTTAAAACAATGGGCATTTCTCCCATTGAATTTCTGGTTTTCCCACGTTTACTTGCTCTTGTTATCACCATGCCACTGCTGTGTATTTACGCTGATTTCATGGGGATCATTGGCGGCGCCATTGTCAGTGCAACTATGCTGGACATTTCCTTTTTCCAATATTTCCAACAAATACAGGGGTTTGTACCACCAATCCACTTCATCATAGGGATTGTTAAAGCGGGGGTTTTTGGTGTCCTCGTCGCTACCGTTGGTTGTTTCCGTGGGTTACAATGTGGACGCAGTGCCTCTGCAGTCGGTTTTGCCACAACCAGTGCCGTTGTAACATCAATTGTGTTGATTATTGTTGCAGATGCCATTATTACTGTCATCTGCCAGATAATGGGGATTTGATATGTCTGAAACTCCCCATCTGGACACCCGTAATCTGACCATGGCTTATGGTGATGTAATTGTTCAGGAAAATTTAAATTTCTCTGTTAAGCACGGGGAGATATTCATTATCATGGGCGGTAGTGGTTGCGGTAAAAGCACTCTGCTTCGCCATTTGGTTGGCTTGATGGAACCGGCATCAGGAGATATCTTTGTCGATGGGGTGAACTTGTGGCAGGCATCGATTGAAAACCGCAACCAAATCATCAGTCACAATGGTGTACTCTATCAAGGCGGTGCACTGTGGAGTTCAATGACTCTGGGTGAAAACATTGCCTTACCATTAACCGAATACTCCGATCTTAATCAGAAACAGATTGAAGAGGTGATCGCCTATAAATTATCATTAGTCGGTCTGGCTGGATTTGAAGATTATTATCCATCTGAAATCAGTGGCGGAATGCGCAAAAGGGCTGGACTGGCCAGAGCCATGGCTCTCGATCCCGATATCCTTTTTTTTGATGAACCCTCTGCAGGGCTTGATCCAGTTAGTTCACGATTACTTGATGATCTGATTATGGAATTACGTGATAGTCTCGGGGCAACGATTGTGATTGTCAGCCATGAACTAGAAAGTATTTTTACGGTTGGAGACGATTCTATTTTTCTTGATCCTGATGAAAAAACTATTATTGCTTCAGGACCACCAAAAGAATTGTTAGAAAAATCATCTGATCCCCGTGTTTTGAACTTTCTAACCCGAACAACCTGATAATAGAATCTGGGGACATCCATTTAATTCAGTCCCCCTATACCTTACAGATTATGAGGCCCCTATGCATAGTCGCAAAAGAATCGACCCAAGATTCATCGGTAGTTTTGTTGTTGGCGCTGTGGTTTTAAGTGTTGCCGGATTGCTATTTTTCGGCCCCGGAGGCTTCCTTGCTGAAACACGAACTTATGTTATCAATTTTGACAGCTCGGTTAAGGGCCTTAATGCTGGTTCTCCGGTACGTTTTCGAGGGGTAAAAATTGGTCAGGTAAAAGAGATACAGGTTCGAGTTCGGCCAAAAGATTTTAAATTTTATATCCCCGTTGTTATTGAGATTGAACTCTCCAAGTTCAAAGAGGAAGGAACTAATCTAGGCATACTTGATACCATTAAGACAACGGTTCAAGGAGACGATCCCATGTTATCGCTGGTAGATAAAGGGCTGCGTGCACAAATGCAATTGGACAGTCTGGTCACCGGGCAATTATATGTCAATCTGGATATGCTACCGGATGAACCACTCCTTCTCACCGGTTACGAAAATGACTATCCTGAGTTACCTGCGATCACTTCCAGCCTTGAAGAATTAACCAAAACTTTTGAAGATATTCCCCTTAGAGAACTTGCCGATAAATTAATCAGCTCTGCCGAAGGATTTGAAAAGCTCATCAACTCGCCAAGTCTTCATAGTGCCATAGCGAGGTTTGACAACACCACAGCTCAGTTAAACTCGCTACTCAATAATCTGAATGAACAAGTACTCCCTATTGTAAATGTGTTCAAAAGCACATTGCAGCAAGGGGAGACAACCATCATTAATCTCGATCAAAGGTTGGAACAAACACTTCAAAGCGCTCAAGCAACGATTGCTCACATGGACAACAAAGTTGATCCACTCGCAGAACAATTCAGTCAAGCGGTACAAGCAGTTAATGATGCATCGGTCAAAACAGAGGAAGCGATGCAACAGATCAAAGGACTCTCTGCCAATGATTCTCAGATTATGGAGCAGTTAAGTTTGACTCTTCAAGAAGTTAATCGTACCGCCCGCACGTTGCGCTATTTGACGACAGAACTTGAACGCGACCCACAAATGCTGTTACGCGGCAGGGGCAATGGAGGGACAAAATAATGCACTATCTGGTTTCAATTTTACTCTTACTTTGTACCTCCTGTATCCAGATCGGCAGTGACCCGCAACCGATGCGGCATTATCTGCTAGAAAGTATGGTTGATGCGCCAAATAATTATCCAGATAAAGCATTAACTATTGATCTGAAACTTATTGATTTTCCTGCATATCTTGATCGTCTACAAATATTAACTCGTGACCAAGACAATGGTATTGCATTTTCTGACTCGGCACGTTGGGCAGAACCGCTGCAAGACAATTTGATTCGAGTTCTCCGCGAGAATCTGACTCTGGTATTGCCGGAGGTCAACATCTCGGTCAGCCCGTGGGAAAATTCAAGCGACAATGTAATAAAAGTAAAACTTGTGGTGAATAAATTTTTTGGGAAACTTGATGATCATTCGCAAGTGGATGTTCGTTGGACAATTGTCAATGATAGGGGGCAAACGATTCAAGGACATTTTATTGACCGACAACCCATTGGCAATAGCTACCAGGATCTAGTTATCGGACTGAACAACGGAATCAATCATCTCAGTCAGGATCTGGCAAAAGAATTGGTGAAGCAATAAATTAAAAGGGAGGCAATTATGCCTCCCTTTTTAGATACTCAATTCACTATGGTAAGAGCCTAAATAAATCTATTCCAGAATAAATTCCCGCCCAAGTTCAAGTAACTTCACTAAAGCTTCGGAGCTTTTGCTTTCAGCATACAACCTCACCACCGGCTCTGTTCCAG
>JASJGT010000006.1:0-4807 GCA_033791405.1 Desulfuromusa sp. | reverse complement strand
GTCAGCGTCGCCAGAGAGGTGGTAAACAGCTCCATCGATGGATGATCCAGCATCTGCTGAATCATAATTTCATTAATTTCACGGGAGCTTTCGCATGCCACAACCAGACCAGCGCGGATCTGTCCTAACTCAATCCGGTTGGCAATATCAAGAACCCCATTAAGGACTCCGAGACAGGCATTGGAAGTGTCATAGATAGCAGCATCTCCCTGAACACCAAGAGCAGCCGCAACCTGGCAAGCCGTTGCCGGCTCAAAATGTTCACGACACACCCCGGCATAAACAACTGCACCAATATCCTGTGGGGAGATATTACGTTCCTGTAGCGCTTTTTTAGCAGCAGCAATAGCACCGTAAGAAATCGGCGTATTGGGTTTCCACCAACGCCGTTCACGAATCCCTGTTAACGCCTCTAGTTGGCCGGGCGTTATATGCAAGGCATCGTACATAGGTCGTAACCGGCTCTCCAACTCAGCAGAGGTGATGACTATCGGTGCCAGCTCGTAACCAACCGATTCTATGTAAACTCTTGAATATTTCATCTGATCTTTTCGATGATAGCAAAAAGGCTAATGATGTCAGAATGATTTTGTAGCATAAAAATACCTGATAGGTGAAGTGCCACCATTATGGCTGTAGTTAATTATTTCAATTGAAACAACGCTTTGTTCAGTGCTTCCTTCATCACCTCTTCCAAAGAGGGGTGATAAACCGGCATCTGAAGGATTTCACCTACGGTCATTTCGTGTTCAATCGCTAAGATCAGAGTTTGAGCCATATGTTCAGCACCACGACCAAATATTTCTGCACCCAGCAGAGAACCGGTATCTTTATTGACATAGACTTGGATCATCCCGCGTTTATCATTATATATTTCGTGACGGGGACCATGCGCCATCCGTGCCCGACCTATTATGGTCTGTTCAGGATTTAGTGAGTTGTAATCAGCTCCGACAGAGGCCATTTGCGGATCCGTATAATAGATACCCATGCCGGGAACTCTTTTGCCCTCTTTACGAGAGGGAAAGTTGATGGCGCTGGTAGCGGCAATACGACCTTCCATATAGGCCTCGTGCCATAGAGGCAGATCTTCGGTCGCATCTCCGGCAATAAATACAGGGGCATCACCACACTGCATCGTCTGTAAATCGTACTGGGGCAACCCTCTGGAATCGAGAGTGAGATCGGCATTCTCAAGATTCATAGTGCGCAGATTGGAAGCTCTACCACTGGCAAGTAGCACCCGCTCATAGGTTCTGGTTATGGTTTCACCCTCACCGGTGCGATAGGTCAGCTCATAACCGTCAGCGACCTTGGTCGCGTGGGTAAAATTTCCTTGCGGAATAATATTGAGTTCCTGCTGCAAGGTTTGCAGCACTTCACGCTGCATGTCGGGGTGGGTAAAAGAACCGATCCGACCGCTACGACCATAAAGGGTGGTTTCAACCCCAAGACGGTGAAATGCCTGCCCCAGTTCCAGGGCGATGACCCCGAGGCCAACAACTGCCAGCGATTTGGGAAGATCTTCAAGCTCAAAAATAGTATCACTGGTATCGAGTTCATGGCTTAGGTGTTCAAACACTGGCGAAATATAGGGAGTGGAACCACAAGTAAGGATTATCTTGTCGGCTTTGACCCGCAAATTACCATCAACATCAATCGTATGCTGATCAATAAATGTCGCCTTCCCTTCAACCTTGAATTGATCCCTGATACTGTCGACATATTTCAGCACACTGCCAACAAACTTCTCGGCTCGATCCTCTTTTATTCGTTCAAATACGCGCTTTCCATTCACCTGATAGCGCCCATCGATGCCAAAATATTCTCCTTCATCAATGGAATGAGCCAGATCTCCAGCAGCAATTAACATTTTACTCGGCATGCAGCCAACCCGGGCACAGGTGGTACCGTAGGGGCCATGCTGAATCAACAAGACACTGTCGGTCTGTTTGCGAATTCGGCTGAAAGCGCCTAGTCCCGCAGTCCCAACGCCTAGTATGACATATTCTACTTCACGTGTTTCCATCTGTATCTCCTTGCATGTAAATATTGTCTCAAACAAATTCTCAGTTCAAAGGAATAGAAATATTCACCTTGCCACCATCCAATTTGTCAGTCAGTTCCTCTTTATCACTATCAAGCAAGACTCCTCCGCCTATCTTGATTTTACGCGATTTTAGAGCTTCTTTCTCAGTCTGCGGTGGTAGCTCAGCAAGGAAGTCTTTCTCATTTTCATCAAGTTGCTTTAAAAATGTATCAGATACATTCAAATCAACACTGGTTGGCGTTATCTTCTTCTTAATAACTTGTTGCACTTCTTCTACTTTTTTTTGCTCATGTGTAGCAGGAGATTCATTCATTTTTTGAATTGAACGAGACTCTGCAGGTGCGCGAGTCTCTTCATGATCGGGTTGACACCCTGAAAATATCAGGCTGATAAAAATCATTACAAATAGTTTGGATAAAACATTCATTTTTTAAGTTCTCTTCTTAGCTGTGATTTATTGATAATAATTTGATAGAAAAATCTTTCAATTGATAAATGATTTTTCCATCAACCGACAGATAACCATCGGCCTTCAACAATTTCTTTTCATCATCAACCGCAGTTACGACAGCCTCAACCAGCACTTTTTTATTGCTGGGAATGATCTGTCCACGATAATTCCAGCTGTGCTTTTCGTTGCAGACAACCGTTTCAAACTGCGAATCGCTGCTCCCGCCCCATTTTTTGGCCGCAACCACTTTTAACAGTTGCAGAAACGATTCGAGGCCGAGGGAACCGGGGCAGACGGGGTCTTGGTAGAAGTGGGCTTTAAAAAACCACTCTTCAGGATCAACAATTTTGTTGCCGCGAATATAACCCAAACCATGTGAACCACCTTCCGGAACGAACACTTCAATTTCATCCACCATACTCAGTTTGGTATCTGGATATGGCAAACCTTGGGGATAGGTAAACTGCTCGGAGTTGGCAAATTCTGCATCGCTTACCTGATAGAGTGAAGCCCCTTGCACCCCGACCTGTTGCGCCAGCGACTCTTTGGAGAAGAAACCAAACACAGTATCGCCACTGTAAACCGGTCCTTTGCTATCACTGACAGAAAAATCGTAACCTTGAATAATCATCCCGCCACTACTGGCAATCCGGGTAATCTTGACATCAATTGTCAGAGTCCCCGATTGCGCCGTTACCGGACGATGCTGCACCGCATTACCATCGAGGTTACGGAACGACAGGTCGGTTTCGCTGGTCAGCGCCGAGCCCAAATAAGCAGCCAACCAACCACACGGTTGTAGGCCAATTTCTAACAGGACGCTGAACGGCATCTGGGTTTGTCTATTAGCAGCGAAATACCAGGCATCAGTAGGAACATCATATTCAGCGGTAACAGTAACCCCTTCTACCAATTTCCACGGTTCACCATTGATGGCAACAATCCGATCCAGAAACTGGAACGGCGGTCCCGGTAATCGGGCAATTTTACGCTCCCGATCAAAAATCCGATACGGTTCACCAAAAGCATCTGATGGATGACCAATGGCAAAAGCGGTAATTCGTTCGGTATCGTAGAGAATCTGCTTTGGCACAGATAGCGATTGTCCGCTACTGTTCGATTGCCAGAGAGCCTCAACCTGATAACGTTCCAATCCCGCTAAGCGAACCGACATATCGGGAATCTCGACAATCGGGTGACCATCAGCAAACATCAGCGCATCAACAATCGCAAACGGTTCGGGACGATAACCCAACTCCTTGATACTGACCCGATAAGTGACTGTTCTGGTCGTTGCTACCACCTGACCACGGCACTTCAAACCACTACCGATTCCGGGAACCGGCTCACACCAGGTCTCCCCTTCGGCACCGACCCACCCCATCCGCAACAAAAAGATCCGCAACGTATGCATACAACATTCGTACATCAAGGTGCCTGGCATCACCTGATCATCAATAAAGTGGCAGGTCAAAAACCAGTCATCGGGGTGGACATCCATTTCGGCAGTTATCTGACCGATACCATAACGCCCACCCTGTGGATCGAGCTCAATCACCCGGTCAACCAGTTTCAATTTATCACCTGGCAAAGTGTAGGGTTTGAACGGTAACGCGGCAAACCGCTCGCCGAAACAGGTCTGCAAATCACCCCGATATAGAGCATCTATTTGTTTATCGTTATATGCTTCCACTTGCAGGGGCAGCAGTTCTCGCCAATCGACTGGCCGCTTGCCCGGCTGAGGGGTTAAATCAAGTTTGGTATGGACTATTCCCTTCCCGGCGGCAAGATCTTCGGCAGTAAAGAATCCGGCACAACCGTTGCGCATTGAAAGAAGTGGTTCTCCATTCACTGTTCCCTCAAAATTAAATCGGAACAGATAGGTTTGATCCTGACGAAAAAATCCTTCAATCTTGATATCGTAATGAATTGTGTCACCAACCACCGGCAAGCCGCGATGGAAGGTTACAACCGCATCGAGCAGACGGTAGACCGCTCTACCTTTGGTGATAAAGTCGATTCCCAAATAGCCAGAAAGGAACAGGTCGGCCTGCCCCGCTTCAACCGCCACACAGGTCGGGATTCGACCACCGTCAAGATACCAGCGATCAGCGGTCACGTCATGTTCAGTAACGACCCGCCCATGGGTCATTGACCGTGGCACACCTTCAACCTCTATAATTCTATCAACCAGCATCAGCGGACCATCAGGCAGCCGTACCCGGGTTGGATAGGTATCAACTTCGGTAAAGTCTGGACCAAGCATTTTACCTACCGAACCGATAGCAAATTCAATGCACATGGAG
>JASJGT010000005.1:0-13868 GCA_033791405.1 Desulfuromusa sp. | reverse complement strand
CCGACAACCGTTAAAGATAGCCTCACCTCGCTTGTTCAACTCGATGTCTTGAAATCGATAGAGGGGATTGGTTGCCTGTTTTAAGTAATCTTCGCTAAACGGATAGAGGAAATCATCCAGCTGTTTTGGAATCCAGTGACGGTTGATTCCCTGCATAATTAATGCAGCCGGCGTCAACTTAATCCGGGTGACGGTCTTTTTAAAATCCTTGCCAGGAACAAATTGATAGGTTCCACTTCTCCAGACAAAGGTCGAAAGAAGCTTGTCTGTGACCTGACGAACTAATGCCGCCTGAACTTCCTGAGGGGTCATCAACCCCATTTCAATAAGAACGGTTCCTTGTAATCGGCCTGATTCCTTGCTCCGTTCCACCGACTCATCGCAATCAACCTGGGTAAATGCCCCTTCCTTAACCAACATTCGACCAAGACATTCACTGAGCACATTGGATCGGCTAAAAATAGGGTAGCCATCTTTAATATAAATAATTTTTTTGGCTTCACCACGGGTTAAGTGTAACAACCCAGTCGCCTTTTCTCGGTAAAGCTGCTGCAATTGCAGGGGAATTGTATAATCGGACAGAGGCTGAACTTTTGGGGTAGCATCTTTGGCCGTTTCTCCTGATGTAAAGACTCGCTCTATCAAGGACTGCAAATCTGGCCCGGTAAAGGGTTTGAGTAAAAAATCATCAGCACCGTAGTCTTCTTTTGCTGCGGCAATCTGTTCTGGACTGTGAAAGATTGCAGTCACCATGACCACGGGTAGATCCCGGGTATTATCATGCTTACGCAATGCCCGGCAAATATTGGGCCCAGAAATTTCCGGCATATTGAGATCGATCAAAGCCAGCTGAAAATTTTCAGTCAACAACATCCGTAAGCCAATTGCACCACGATCGGCTATTTCAACCTGAAAGCCAGCGGCAGAAAACGCCTGCTGTAAGAAATCGCGCAAATCACGATCATCGTCAATAATTAATATTTTTTTGGTCATGGAAGGATCCCTCCAGCAAAAACCGTATCCGGTTTAAGATATTTTTCAAGAAGATCACGTATTCCTTCAGTAATCAACTGGTATTCTTTAAGAAAATCATGTTCCGATTGTCGCGCTGTTCCAGGATAGCCAAGACTACGGGCAGCCTTCCTGAAACCCTTATTGCGGGCAGAAAGCTCGTTCATCGACTGATCATACAAAAGTCTCAATTTATTTTCCAACCGGCGCAGGAACTTGTAACCATTTGTCAATAGATCGGCATCATCCTGTGGGAGAATACCATTTTCCGCCAAAGATTGAAGTAAATTTACCGTATTTTGTATCCGTAACGATTTAAGCCTACCAGCATGCAACAATTGCAGGTATTGAACAATAAATTCAACGTCGACCATCCCACCCCGACCCGTCTTGATATTGAAATGATCCTCACGTTCCTGAGCATTTTCCTGCTCCATCCGGCGGCGTAATCGGTAAATTTCCGCTTGTAAATTTTCTGGCACAGGGCGCTCAAAAGTTAATCTGGAGATGAGTTGTTGTAACTGGGAAAGAAACTCTGTTGAGCCACATATCGCCCGTGCCTTAGTCATTGCTTGCCGTTCCCAAGGTTGTGCTGATTCATGATGATAGCGCTTAAACGCTGCCAGACTGGTCACTAATGGTCCCTGGTTTCCCGATGGCCGCAGCCGGGTATCAATTTCATAAACCGCACCTTCACGGGTCACCAGTGTAAGGACAGTAATGATCCGCTGCGCCAACTTGGCAAAGTACTCACGATTGTTGATCTGCCTGAAACGGTTAGAATCAGTTTCCGCAACTGCCTGGGTTTCTCCATCCTGATCATAAATAAAAATAATATCCAAGTCTGAGTGATAATTCAGTTCAAGCCCACCGAGTTTTCCCATAGCGATGACAGCGAAAGCGGTTTCCTCCTCTTGTCCATCTATTCCGCTTGAGAAAGGAGCACCAAACCGGGCAGCCAATTCCTGCCGCGCCATTTTACATGCTTGATCCAAACAGGCCTCAGCAAGCCAGGAGAGTTGCATTGCCCCTTCCCCTTGCGCCATCTGTCCATGCAGATCATTGAGAGCAATACGCAAAAATTCCTCATTGCGAAAACGGCGCAAACCATCCAATTGCAATTCGTAGTCTTCTGCCAAATTCATTTGCTCAGCCAGATCGGCTTGCAACTGGCTGCGATCTTTAGTGGCAACCGCATAAGAACGGGAAACCATCGTATCCAATAGTTCCGGTCTCTGGATAAAGATCCTCGAAAGGAGTTGGCTGGAACCAAACAAGGTAATCAATAATTTAACAATGGGCTGATTTTCAACCAACAGAGAGTAAAAAGAACTACTCGCACGAATCGCACGCAAAAAAGCTTCCAGATTATTCAGCGCCTGATCTGGATTTGGCGAATCGAGCAATTCACCCATCAGCAACGGAGCCAGACGTTCCAAGCAACGCCGTCCTCGCCGGGTTAAACGCTTATTAGGATCCCCATCACGCAACACCAATAAACTGTCATAGGCAGCATCTGGATTAGTGAAACCTTTCTCTTCAAGAAGATCTTTGACCAGATCGGAATCCGATTCAGGATCGAAAATAAAATTGACTTCAGGCCCCATCTCCAGTTCATCTTCATCTGCTGAATGAAATAGATCTTCGAAGATATGATTCACCCGCTGGCGGTGCTGTTCAAGCTCTGAGCTGAAGGCCTCATAACTGGAAAAATTACAGCGCCGTGCAAGAAGATCAAGACTGGACTGATCCTTTGGCAAAGAATGAGTCTGTTGCTCCTGCACCACCTGAATACGATGCTCAACCATCCTTAAAAATAGATAAGCGTTGCTGAGAGACAACTGGTCATCTGCCGTGATCAACTCTTCCGCCTGCAATAGTTGCAACATTTTTAGCGAATTCCGCTGCTGCAACTGTGGTCTGGTTCCTCCGTTGACGAGCTGCTGCGTTTGAATAAAAAACTCAATCTCTCGAATTCCACCTCGCCCCAGCTTGAGATTGTGTTCGCCTTCCTCCTTACGACTGAGACTGGTGTTAATTTTTTGCTTCATCAGCTTGATATCCTCGATCATACCAAAATCGAGATAACGCCGATAAATAAATGGCTTGAGCCGTATCAATAACTCTTCACCCAAAGCAATATCACCGGCCACCGGTCGAGCTTTCAATAATGCCGCCCGCTCCCAACTCTGCCCCCAGGATTCATAATAAGCTTCGGCGCCATTGATAGAGACAGCCAAATCACCATTATTACCATCAGGGCGCAATCCGGTATCAACCCGGAAAACAAAACCATCTTCAGTCACCTGATGTAGTGCTCTGGTGATCAACTCCGCCAACTTAACAAAATAACGGTGTAGACTGATTTTTTCATTATGGCTTCCACCGGCAGTCTCGCCAGAAGTGGATGAATAGCAATAAATCAGATCAATATCGGATGAGAAATTCAGTTCATATCCACCAAGTTTTCCCATCCCCAGAATCGTCATTGTTGCAATTTGAGTTTTTCCTGCCTCATTTTCTTGCAGTGGTTGCCCATATTCTTCCTGCAGTTGCAAACGACAAAGGTCATAGGCGCGCTGTAAAGACACCGCTGCCAGACCAGAGAGTTCCTCCATCACCTCAACAAGAGAAGCCAGGCCACAAAGATCACGACTGCCGATTCGCAAAATCTGCGCAGCTTTATAACTCCGCAAACCACTCTTCAGTTCAAAAAAATCAACACTATCTGGAATTGATCCACGCAAATCATCCAACATCTCCGTTTCACTGCGGGAATGATCAATTTCAGAGTCGATAAACAGCCGTTTAAAATATGTTTTGTTGCGGCAGAGAATTCCGCCAAGAAAAGATGAGCCACCAAGAACCGTCAATAACTGTTGCCGACGAGTGGGATGGGTCAGAACTGTTGTTAATTGCTCGATAGGAACGACATCAAACAACCGTTCCAGAATATTCAGAGCAGAGTCAGGATCAGCTGTTGTAAAAGCTTGTGCCAGAACTTCGGTCAACAAATCCTTGTTCTGCAACCGTTCGTCTATCAACTGCAGGTTGGTTTTCGCTTTTTCCCCATCAAGAAGAGCAAAGCTATCGAGCCAGGCGACCAGAGATTCTTCATCAGTCCCCAATAGAGCCAATTTTGCCTTTATCTCTTGCTGTTCCGGGATCATTCAAAACCTTTTGTGCTACTTGACTATTTGACTATTTGATTTAACCCAGTTGAATAATCCCCATCGACAATGCCATGTTCCGTAATGATTGCTGTAACGAGACGATGGGGAGTGATATCAAACGCTGGGTTGCGAACACTGACCCCCTCTGGAGCCAATTGTAGGTCTTTGATGTGAGTAATTTCCCGCCCATCCCGTTCTTCAATCGGAATCTGCGAACCATCACTCAAACTCAAATCAATAGTTGAAACCGGCGCGGCAACATAAAAGGGGATATTATGCTCTTTAGCCAAAACCGCGACGGTATAGGTTCCTATCTTGTTCGCAACATCCCCATTGGCTGCAATCCGGTCAGCCCCGACAATAACGCAGTCGATCTCACCTAGACTCATCAGGTAACCAGCCATATTGTCACAGATCAAAGTAACAGGAATATTATCCTTCTGTAATTCCCAAGCGGTCAGTCGTGCCCCTTGCAAAAAAGGACGAGTTTCATCAGCAATCACCGAGATTTTTTTACCCGCTTCTACCGCTGCTCGAATTACTCCGAGAGCCGTTCCATAGCCAGCAGTTGCCAATGCTCCGGCGTTACAGTGAGTCAGCACCCGAGCCCCATCAGCCAGCAGGGATTCACCATGTTGCCCCAGTTTTTGATTGGCCTTTTCATCTTCCTGGGTAATTGCCAAAGCTTCGAATTCAAGACCGATTTTCAACTCAAGAACGCTACGATCAAGGTTGGATTCGGCAAAATGTTTCATCCGCTCCAGAGCCCAGGAAAGATTGACTGCAGTGGGTCGAGTTACGACCAGAACCGCACAAATTTTTTCGAACTCTTGATAGAACTCCCAACTCGATTCTGTTTCAATATCACGGGCGCCAAACCAGGCTCCAATCGCGGCAGCAACACCGATTGCCGGGGCGCCACGTACCACCATCGTGCTAATTGCTGCTGCAATTTCCTGGTAGGTTGTATAGGTATGCCATACCTCTTCTGCGGGAAGCAGGCGCTGGTCGAGCATATGGCATTGCCCGGCAACAAAACGGATTGGCCGGATAACCCGACTATCGATAGGACAAGTTGACATTTTCTTAACTCCAACGGAGACAAAAATCAATTTTGTCGGGGCACAGCAAGCGGCGCCCCGACATTCAGGATAGTTTCTTTTTCAGCAACTGATTCGCCATGCCCGGGTTCGCTTTTCCCTTACTCGCCTTCATGACTTGACCAACAAAAAAGCCCATCAGTTTCTCTTTACCGGCTTTATACTCGGCAACCGGACCTGGATTTGCTGCAATCACTTCATCAACAATCGCTTCGATCGCTCCAGTATCGCTCACTTGTTTCAAGCCTTTTTCTTCAATGACTAGATCGGCCGTTTTCCCACTTTGCCAGATCTCCTCAAAAACAGTTTTGGCAATTTTTCCAGAAATCGTATTGTCATCGATCCGCAGGAGAATTCCAGCTAACAATTTCGGCGACACCGGGCAATCGACAATCTCCATATTTTTATCTTTGAGTGCTCCAAGAACTTCACCCATCACCCAATTGGAACAGATCTTCGGCTTATCATAGTGATTGACCAATACCTCGAAATATTCAGCCAGTGGACGCTCTGCAGCAAGAACTCCTGCATCATAAGTGGGCAGTCCCATGCTGTTTTGATAGCGCAGAATTTTGGCCTCAGGCAATTCCGGCAAACAGTCACGAACGCGTTCGATCCAATCTTCGGAGACATCTAACGGCAACAAATCAGGATCGGGAAAATAGCGATAGTCGTGGGCTTCTTCTTTGCTGCGCATAGAACGGGAAACCCCAGCATCTGGATCAAATAGGCGGGTTTCCTGAACCACCTGCCCCCCCTCATCAATCACATCAATCTGCCGTTCCACCTCATATTCAATCGCCTGCTTGATAAAGCGAAAAGAGTTGAGGTTTTTCAGCTCAGAGCGGGTTCCCAACTCTTTCTGTCCCCAGGGACGAATTGATACATTGGCATCACAACGAAAGGAACCCTCTTCCAGATTACCGTCACAAATACCCAGATAAACAACAATCTGATGCAACTGTTTGAGGTAGGCAATTGCCTCATCAGAACTACGCATATCAGGCTCAGAAACGACTTCTAACAGCGGAGTACAGGCTCTATTCAAATCAACCGATGAGCTATTACCGTCATTGTGCAGCAGTTTTCCGGCGTCCTCTTCCATGTGGATACGGGTAATCCCAACCCTTTTTTTACCCAGTTCTTCAGTCTCGATATCCATCCAGCCATGCTCACAAATCGGCAATTCAAACTGGGAAATTTGATAACCCTTTGGCAAATCAGGATAAAAATAGTTTTTACGGGCAAAAATTGAGTGGGGAGCAATCTGGCAATTGGTTGCCAACCCCGCTTTGATCGCATCCTCAACTACCTGTCGATTAAGCACCGGCAGCGCACCAGGCAGACCCAGACAAACTGGACAAGTCTGACTATTGGGAGATTGCCCGAATTCAGTTGAGCAGCCACAGAAGATTTTTGTTTTAGTTGTCAGTTGAACGTGAACTTCCAAGCCGATAACAACTTCATATCGTGAATTCATTTTTAAATCCTGTTTGAATATTAAATTAGTAATCTCGGGACATGTACTTGTTACGTGTCCCGAGATTACGGATCAACAACACCAAGCCCCTTGTACTGCGAACCAGAATAGCTTCATCAGCAAAATCGGGACTGTCCCCGTATGGGAGCCGTCCCAGGCTTTTGCGGTGCGAACCGCCGCGGTTCTTCGTGGATCGTAAACTTCGGGACAGCCCCCGATGGGTCTGGGGACAGTCCCAAGTTTACTGCAATACTGCTTACACTAGCGCCATTCGTACATGGCCCCGGAATACTTGATATTTACAGTTCCGGTACTCGGTCACTCCAGTCGGTCGCTTCCTCAAACGCATAAGCAGCCTGAAGCATTTCGGCTTCGGCAAAAGGTTTTCCAATCAGCTGCAAACCAATCGGCAACCCCTCCGCACTAAAACCACAGGGAAGACTCATCGCACAGGTTCCTGCTAAATTTGTCGGGATAGTGAAAATATCGGACAAATACATCTGCAGAGGATCATCAACCATCTCACCAATTTTGAATGCCGGAGTCGGTGCAACCGGAGTTAACAGCAGATCGACCTGTTCGAAAACATCCTGAAAATCTTCTCGAATCAGAGTTCGTACTTTCTGCGCTTTCAAGTAATAGGCGTCATAATAACCGGAAGAAAGGGCATAGGTTCCCAACATAATCCGGCGTTTCACTTCATCACCAAAACCGGCAGTCCGGGTTTGCTGATACATCCCGATCAAACCTTCGCCCGTATCTTGACGAATACCGAAACGGACGCCATCATAACGTGCCAGATTACTTGAGGCTTCCGCCATGGCAATCAGGTAATAACAGGCAACTGAATAGTCGGTATGGGGAAGACTCACCTCGACAATCTCGGCACCCAACTGGCGATAGGTTTCGATGGCAGCGTCTATCGCCTTTTTGATATCAGAATCGAGCCCAGCAATAAAATACTCCTTCGGCAGCCCGATTTTTTTTCCGGCAACACCCGCTTTCAGGTTTTTCAGATAATCAGGAACCGGACAATCGACCGAAGTAGAATCAGCGGGATCATAACCAGCAACCGCCCCAAGCAACACTGCGCAGTCTTCAACATTGCCCGCTATCGGGCCAACCTGATCCAGAGACGAAGCAAATGCGACCACACCGTAACGGGAAACCCGGCCATAGGTCGGTTTGAGTCCGACAACTCCACAGTGAGATGCCGGTTGTCGTACCGAACCACCGGTATCGGTTCCCAGAGTCGCCACCACTTGACCAGCAGCGACCGCAGCAGCGCTCCCGCTGGAGGATCCTCCTGGAACCCGTTCGGTATTCCATGGGTTATGTACCACTCCGGCAGCACTGTTTTCACCGGAACTCCCCATGGCAAATTCATCCATATTCAATTTCCCGACAATAACCGCCCCCTGTTCACGCAATTTGGCAACCGCAGTTGCATCGTAGGGAGAAACATAGTTATCAAGAATTTTTGAACCACAGGTGGTTCGAATATCCAGAGTATTGAAGATATCCTTGACCGCGATAGGGATTCCGGTCAATAGACCTCCTGTTCCCGCAGCAAGCTGTTGATCAGCTATAGCAGCAGCAGCCAGAGCTTCCTCCTCACAAACGGTGATAAAGGCATTTAACCTGTCGTCTGTTGCCTTGATTCGTTCCAGGCAAGCCCGGGTTAATTCAACTGAGGTCAGTTTGCCAGAAATCAATTTTTGTCGGATTTCTTGAATTGTTAAATTATGGAACTTCATAAATACTCCAAAGCTTCCAGAAGGAAGTTTTATTGTTTATTTGCACGACCCATGAAGAGAGAGGATTCCGGGGACATATATTTAGCTACGTGTCCCGAATGGCGCTAGTTTAAGGATAGATGGCATCAAAACCGGGACTGTCCCCGTATGGGGGTTGTCCCAGGTTTTTGCGGTGCGAACCGCCACAGTACCATGGCTCGTAAACTCTTGGGACAGCCCCCGATAGAACTGGGGACAGTCCCGAGTTTACTACAAATTTGCTTAAACTAACGCCATCACTACTCAATAACCTTGGGAACCTTAAAATAGCGATCCTCATCCTGAGGGGCATTCTGCAATGCCCGCTCAATGCCAATAGCCGGATTAATTTCATCCTCACGAAACGCGTTCGACATCGGTACCGCATGCGCCATTGGTTCAATTCCTTCGGTATCAAGCTCATTCAGTTTGTCGACATAGCCGAGGATAGCATCCATCTGCCCGGTCAGAGTTTCCAATTCTTCCGGCGCGACAGTCAACCGGGCTAACCGAGCCACGTGTTCAACATCTTTTTGGCTAATTTTCATAATTGATCCCTAAAAATATAGTCTGCGATCAGCTCTTTTCAACACTGAACTCAACAACTGCTTTTGCAACCTGATGCAGTGCCTGACTGGTAGCAGAGTCAGGATATCCAAGAATATGTGGTTTCCCATCATCGCCACCGATTACCACCAACGGTTCAAACGGAATTTGAGCTAACAATGCCACACCAGTTTTCTTTGCCAGTTTTTCAGCACCACCACTCTTGAAAATATCGGACCTCTCACCACAGTGTGGACAGATAAAACCGCTCATATTCTCAACTAAACCAACCACCGGCAACTTCAATTCTCGACAAAAACTAAGTGATTTTTCAACATCAGTCAGAGCTACATCCTGCGGTGTGGTGACAACCACAGCAGACGAACCAGCTCCAAGTAATTGTACCGCACTCAAAGGCTCATCTCCGGTCCCCGGGGGACAGTCAAGCAACAGATAATCGAGTTCACCCCAAACAACATCCGCTAACAACTGCTGGATTGCACCATGCTTCATCGGTCCGCGCATGATCGTTGCTTCACTGGTCGATGCCAGTAAAAAACCAATCGACATCACCTTCAGCCCCAAAGCTTCAAGCGGGTAAATTCCTTCATCATCAGCATTCGGACGTTCCCCTTCAAGTCCCAGCATCTTTGGAATACTCGGCCCATGGATATCAATATCGAGCAAACCGACCTTTTCCCCCTGTTCCACCAAAGCCAGAGCCAGATTGACGGCGGTCGTACTTTTACCAACACCGCCCTTACCTGACATGACAACAATTTTATTTTTGACTTCACACATCCGCTTATCCAGTTTCTGACGCATCTGAAACTGTTGATCCTGCGGATTTCCCTGCTGATTGATTGAACAGGTGCTATCGTTACAACCCTCACAACTTGACATGACTTTCTATTCTCCTTCGTTTATTGTTATATAAAACACAGGCTGGCTACACCACCATTATGTACCTAATGCTTCAATAAGTTCCTCAATTTCTTCAGGCTCATAATCTTCATGCTGAAGAGCCGTTCGGTAATTTTCCAGTAATAAACCGGCAGCGTGAGAATCTTGCTGCTGGCGATAAAGTGATAATAATTGACGAATTATAGGATCATAAGTTGGATCAAGCAATAACCCCTGCCGTAATATCCCGGTTGACTCCTCTTGCTGTTGACGTTTCTGTAACAATTGAGCCAGCATACAGAGTTGCTCCAGACGCAATTGGGTCAATTGTTCACGCTGGTAGGGAAGGTCACCATCCAAGTCATATCCGGACAAAAATTCTCCGCGCCAAAGTCTCTCCATTTTCCACAAAGCATGCTCTGCCTGCCAGAAATTCTCCCGCTGCAGATGGTAGCGTGCCATTTTCATTGCTTCACTAAATAAAACACTATCAATCTGTACATATTGCAGTGCCAACATTCCCTTTTTCAATACCAGATATTCTTGACGTATCTGTTTTCCAAAACATTCTTCCAGGGCTTTCCGTAACCGGGAATGTGCCGTATCAAAACTGTTTCTGGCTTTTCTTGGCGAGCTATCCGGCCATAATAATCCCATCACTAACTCAATACTTAAAGTGTGATTCGGAGCAATAACCAAAAGAGCAAGAATCTGTCGGGAAGCCTGCCCAAGCTGGTTCAGGTCAAAAATGTCTCGCTGCAATTGCAATTGAAACCCGCCCAGACAATGCACTCTCAAAAATGGGATTTGTTGATTCTCTCCATTATAAGCGGTCAGAAGGCGCCCCTCCAGTACCGGCTGTAGCAGAATCTGTTCATTTTTTTGCGTAATAAGTGGCTCTAGCTCACTGAGTAGCTCAGGAACCAATCCGATAAAATAATGACTTCGATGCCGCTTCAGCTGTTCAAGAAAATCCTTGGTCTGTTCAGCGGCGCCCACCACATCACCGCACCTTTTCTGTACCACCGCCAACCAGGCATGCAGACCCGTACGAAACCGTTCCTCTTTATGTTTTTTGGATTCAGCAAGACCCTCAGTAAGGTATTCAGCCGCCTGATCAAACCGTTGCAGGGCAAAACAGGTGGCTCCAGCAATTAACAGGTTCTCTATATAATAAAGAACCCCCCCCGCTTGTCTCCGCAGATTCAGACCTCTTTCAAGATCAGATAGCGCCGAAGTTTTCTGACCAGAGAGTGCTTTCACCCAGCCTCTGAATTGCAACAAGCGATTTTGCATCTGTAGATTATTAGCAGCCTGCCCATCCAACAGGGCAATTTCAAGTGTTTCCAATGCCCTTTGCTGCTCGCCGCACGACAGATACAAATTGGCAACATAGTAGCCAAGTAAAGCAGATATGCCTGTATCCTTCTGGATATCATTGCCGCAACAATCTGTCAGAATTTGTCGCTGTTGCAGCAATTCATCCAACTGACCAGAAGCGTACAACAAACTACAAGCAGAAACCTGTAATAAGCTGTTGGGAAGCAGATGACCCCAGTCAATACTCAGGTTCAGTCCCTGCTCCAGGGCAGTCCGTGCTACCAGATAGCGCCCCTGCTGGAGTGCATACAAAGAACGGAGTAGATTTAATTCCATTTGCTGTTCTGGTAATTGTAACTGCTGAGCTTCAGCTAAACTGGTTGACAGGATTTTTTCTACGGTATTCAGATCACCAGCGAAAAATAATTCGGCTAAACCTAGAGTATAAGCAATCTTGAGCCGCTCAACAGGTTCCACCAGGGGTAGCTGATCAGCAGCTAGTTTTCTAAAAATCTCCAAGCGTTTAAACCAGCGCTCAAAGGAGTTGCCAAATAAAACTATTTGGGAAGCCTGCTGAGTCAGTGTCAGCAACAGCCCGCGAGCATCATCGGCGGTTTGAAAATGTTGATATGCCAATTCTAGCCATTCATCAGCGCCAATTGATGGTTGCTGCAGATGGTTAATCCCTTGAAATAAGCTTAGCCAACCACATGTTTCAGCAACAGATTCTGGAATCCGGTTGATCTGCGGAAGAACTTGAGAACAGTAATGCTTGTCCAGCAGAGTCAAACCTAACTGGCTGAGTAATTGCGAAACAGCACTATACTGACCTGCGGACACCAAGCATCCCAAAGTAGCGGGATAATCTTCCTGTTGTCGATACCACTCAGCAGCAGTGAGATAAACCTGTTGACACTCAATTTCATCAAGGTCTTGTTCTACTTTCTGGCGGAGCAGATCTCTAGTCTGGGGACTGAGGAGTAAGTATTCTATTCCGCTGTCTGTTTGTTTCAAGGAGAGCTGATGTCGACTCAAATAATCAAAAACTGCAGCGACATCAACAACTTCACTCAACTTTTTCGCTAAAGGGAGAGGAATGCGCTCCAGTAGTGCCAATTTTAACAATGTGCGGCGCCACGGAAGTGGAAATTCTGTGGCCAGTGTTTCAAAGAACAATTTGTCGTCAATTCTGGCAGGATCGGGTAATTCATTTGCCAGGCGCCGTAGCAGCTGCTGATCCAGTGTCGCGAGAGGCCCATCACCAGAAACCAATAAGCCACTGACCCAACGCAGACGGTCTTCATGTTCCAGTAACTGTTGTTGCAGTTGCTGGTTATTATCAACTGAGCGCTGTTCATTCCTGCACAGTCGCAGCATCACCTTGATTCGTGCCAACATCTCCACATTACTGATCGGCTGGGAGATAAAATCGTAAGCCCCGGCCTCAAGACCTTCAGCACGCATTGCCGGTGAAGCGACATGTGCAGTCATCAAAACCAATGGAATTGCGGCAGTCTGTGGTTTGGTTCGAAGTTGTCGACACATTTCGAGACCACCCATTTGCGACATCTGGACATCAATAAAAGCGCCGTCAACCGATTCCCGCTCCGCCAATTTCAGCCCTTCAAGAGCAGAAGATGCCGTCAGCACACGCACCTCGGGCAGGTCAAGTTCAATAATTTTGACCAGCAGCAGCACGTTGGTTGGATTGTCATCCACCAGCAGTAGAGTAAATTGTCTCTTTGTTTCCAAAATTACGCTCTCAAACCGGCATCAGGCCGGCAAACTTCAACAATAACTTTTTTGATCCTACTGAGTTAAAATAGACGATCACCTTCTGTTTGTCGCCAATTCCTTCCAACCGCCGCACCGTTCCAATGCCAAACTTGACGTGCCGCACCCGGGTTCCCAAGCGTAAACCACCGGCGTCATGGGTAACACTTTCTGGATACGATTCCTTCTTTTGCGTTGTGACAACCTTATCTGCAGTTGGATGAGTTAGTTCACTCTCAGCTACCAGATCAGTTAAAGATGCAAGGTTATGTTCACTTTCAGCCGTTTTCCCAGCTGTCACAGTTGGTTCAAAATCGGCCAGCAGTTCCACCGGAATTTCGGCCAAAAATCGGCTCGGTGGATTGAATTGATAAGTTCCATAAACCCGGCGACGCCGTGCATGAGACAGATAGAGTTTCTGCATCGCTCGCGTCATACCGACATAACAAAGTCGCCGCTCCTCGGCAAGATCTTCGCCCAGTTCACCTGAACGGGAGTGGGGAAACAATCCCTCTTCCATCCCGGTCATAAAGACCACCGGAAATTCCAAACCCTTGGCAGAATGAAGCGTCATCAAGGTGACTCGCTGCTGGGTTGCATCGTATTTATCAAGGTCGGTGATTAAAGCAATCTGCTCCAGATAATCGTGGATCGATCCATCAACAGCAGCATGCTCTTCCATCCCCACCAGCAATTGCTCCAGATTTTCTAGCCGATTTTTGGCTTCCTGCTTACCGTCGCTAGTCAGTGCCCCTTCAGCCTCCTCTTTAAGGAGAGGACCGTAGCC
>JASJGT010000004.1:0-4375 GCA_033791405.1 Desulfuromusa sp. | reverse complement strand
TGAGAACCGGATCGAACAGGTGGAAATGCGTCTGGAAAAAAAGGAAATCACCATGCGCAACAAATTTACTGCTCTTGAGGAACTGATCAGCGGTATGAATAGTCAAAGTGCTTTCTTAACCCAACAAATGGACATGCTCAGCGGCATGATGACGGGGAATAACTAATGAACGCTTATGTGAACCAATACCAGAATAATCAGATTCTAAATGCGTCTCCAGAGCAGATTCTGATCCTCCTCTACGATGGTTCAATCCGCTTCTGTCGTCAGGCGATCCATGCGATGGACGAAGGAAATCGGTTGGTTCAAGCAGAAAAAATCAGCCGTGCTATGGCGATAGTTTGTGAATTTGCCAATACCCTTAATCACGAGGTCGGCGGAGAAATTGCGACCGATCTGGATGCTCTGTATTCGTTTATGACCCGTGAACTGACTCGGGCAAATTTGCAGAATGACCGTAAAGCACTGGAAACGGTAGAAGATTTGCTGACCGGATTGCGGGCTACCTGGGTTGAGGCGATTGAGATCAACCGGGGTGACACTCAACCGTTGCCCAAAAATGAGCTAGGGGCAAGACAAGTGGCGGCATCATTCTAATAGCAAAAACTTTCAACGCAGAGATGGAGAGAGACAGAGAAGATCACAGGCTATAAACTTTTTTTGATTTTAAACCCCAAAAAAGGAATTATCTCAGCGTCTCTCCGTTAAAAAGATTTTTCAAGAAGTATAATTTGAGGTTTGTTTTATGGAAACATGTTTACGAAAATCTATCGAACAATACCGACAGATCATTGCTCATGCCGGTCAGCTGGATCATTTACTGCAGAAGTCTGATCCTGCTGAGTTGCACAGCTATACGGTTCGTCTGCAGGAACTACAAGATGAAGCTGGATTGAATGATCGAGTTTTTTTGGAAGTGTTTCCCCATACTTCGACTTACTGGCAAGATCATCCCCTGTTTATAGAGCGGACTCGGCTGTTGGAAAAAATTGTCGAACTGAATTATTTGCTATTACCAAGAATCCGTGGCATGATGGCTGTCACCGCTAATGAGTTATCTCAGATCAAAAGCGGTCGAGTGGCGGTTGCCGGATATCATCAGGCACCTGCCCGGAAAAAACAATTTGCCCGGGGTGTTGGTTAGTTATTTGCTCACCCTTTAATTCCCTCCCATCAGGGGATCTGTTATGTCTGTACTTAATCAATTAAAAGATTACCGGGTTGTCAAGGTTTCTCTCCCTCTTCAGGATGGGAAGCAGCTATCGCTTGACGGTGTTGCCAAGGTAACGACTCAACCTCAATTTGAAATCACTTTTTTACCCGACCAATTGGATGCGGAACAGTTGGATTTTGACGAATTCTGTTTGGTGAAGTTTGATGTTGCCGGGGAGAATAAATCGATAAAAGCCAAGATTGATTCAGCACCGGAAGAGACCAAGTTATTGCTGGAGATGGTCGATTCGTTTACCTATACACAGAAGCGGGAATATTTTCGTGTTGATGCCGATCTATCCGTCAGCTATTGGGATATCGATGATGAAACCGCGACCGCTAAATCGGTTCAGACACCAGTTAATATCAGTGGTGGTGGTTTGCGGATTCCGGTTTCAGAATCAGTTAAGGAAGGAACTCGGCTAGGTTTAGAGATAGTGATTGATTCTCCGCAACCCGCAGTGATTGAATGTGTTGGTGAAGTTGTGATGTCTTATGCGGTGAACGATGTGGAACAGGTTGCTTTGAGTTTTGCAGATATTGAGGATGAAGATCAGGATGCAATTATTGCTTATTGTCTGGCTGAGCAGCGTAAGCAGCTGCGTTTGAAGGTGAAAGTTTTAGGCACTTCAACTTCCTGATACAAATGTTTTAGCAAAACCGGGACTGTCCCCGCATGGGGGCTGTCCCAGGCTTTTGCGGTGCGAATCGCCACAGTTTCATGGCTCGTAAACTCTTGGGACAGCCCCCGATGGAGCTGGGGACAGTCCTGAGTTCACTACAAAGTCATTAAAAGGGGACAGAATGATATTCTGTCCCCTTTTGTATTAAATTCTGGTGATAATGTAGCTAGCTTAGGCTCCAAAAGCCAAATGTGAAACTGGACAATAGGTAAATTCCATTCCTGTAGAACTATAGTCTGGCTGCCAGGTTTCAGTTCGGTTGCGACCATTTTCTTTGGCCAGGTAAAGTGCTTGATCAGCCTCCTCAATCAACTTGGTTGGATGAATATTGTCCTGCAGATTGGCGCAACTGATCCCGATGCTGACGGAAATTGGTATCCGTCCTGAAGGCTGCTTTTTAGAAACTTTGGCGACTTGTTTGTGGATACGTTCCGCCAGAACTTCAGCATTATTAGCTTTGGTATCGGGAAGAATAACCGCAAATTCCTCACCACCATAGCGGCAACAGATATCTGCATCCCGAGCCGATTCTTTGATCGCGTCAGCAACTGATCGCAGTACAGAATCCCCGGTTTGATGACCATAGTTATCATTGAAATTTTTAAAGTGATCCAGGTCGATCATTAAGAGTGAATAGGGGCTTCCTGAGCGCTGGGTACAGGCCGCCGCTTGTTTGATACTCATATCAAAGGTTGCCCGGTTGCCAAGTTTTGTCAGCGGATCAGTCAATGCCATTCTTTGTAGCTGTTCTTTGCTCTGACGTAGTTCCAGTAACCGTTGCCAACGTTCCAGATGGCGGTTCATCCGGGCGCTCAGTTCGGTGGGGTCAATCTCCACATGTACAGAATCACTAGCACCAAGTTGAAAGCCATTGATCAGACTCTGCTGATCTTCCGCGAACGCAATCAGGGGAAGGTCGTGCCACTGCTCATCAGAGTGAAGCTTGCTGATCCAGTTAGCTTTCCGGTTTTTCCCTTCAATTGCCCAGCAAACCATGTCAGCAGGCTTTGATTTCAGATGCTGGAAAAGTGCAGCTGAGGAGCCCAAAGGTGTGATTTGGGTAAAAAGTCCGGTAGCGGAAAGATGATTGATCAGCTGGGACTTTTTGTTTTTATTGTTGGCAATAACCAGGGCTGTCGTCTTTATCATTTGTTTATCCTTTTGTCTTTCCCCAAAGGCATTAATTAATTCTTATTTAGTCTATCGACATATCATTAAATAATCTTTAGAACTTTTTTACTCATATTTATACTTAAGCGATTTTTATGCCAAGACAGAAAATGAATTAATTTCAGTAGGTTGTAATCCTTTGGACAGTTTCATGACGGGAAATGAATAAAAAACTGATAAAATGATTTAATGTGGTTGGTTTTTTGACAGTGCTTTGTGCCTTTGATTAATATCCATATCGATTTTTCACCCTCAGGCAATGATCGTGACTTGTGCTATTATTGATCGCGCCGCAAAAAGTCCAACCAACCTCAAGACGTTGATAGAGTCACCATGACTACAGTGAATTCAAATCGACCGGCAAACTTGTTTATTGCTGCAGCAACCCCTCCGGCGGATGTTCCGGAAGAATTGCAGACTAATCTGCGCCCTGAACAGCTGATCCGAGCGACAGTGGTCAAAGGGGGATTAGAGAGTGCAATTTTGGAGATCAATCGGCAACAATTTCTGGCGCAAGGGGAGCGTGAGTTGCAGGTTGGGCAAAAAATAAATTTGCAAGTTCTGCAAACTCAGCCGCGGTTAGAATTCAAGGTTCTCAACAATTCGTTGAATGATCGGCTGACTCAAGCGTTTCCTTTGCTCACCCGTTCATTTGACTGGAGTCAATTAGTGGTCCAATTGCAGCAGCAAACAGATCAGACCTCATTGCTGCAAGAAAACGGAAAAATTTATAATCAATTACAACAGATATTGAGTCCAGCGGCTGGAACGTCGGCTGATCTGAAAGGAAATATTGCGACTATTACGGCACAGTTGCAGCAGTTAATGGTTCCTGGCGATATGCCTTCAGGTCATATTTTGTCGTCAACACAAGTTTCGCTGCAACCGATGTTACAGAATAGCCCCCAGCCTGCTTCTGTTGAGTTATCTCAAACGGTAACGCAGCTGATTAAAAATCTTCAAACCCAATTATCTCTGCTGCCAAAACAAACTGGAGAACCGGTGCCGGAACGCTGGTATGTGGAGAGTCGAAATGTGCTGGCCCCATTGCAACAAGGTCGTCAATTACCGCAGCTGTTGGTTCCTCAACAGCAACTTCTGACAACTGTTCTTAAACAGATTCAGCAACACTCCAGAGTCTCCCCACAACTGGCTGGCGAGGTCGAACGGATTCTTGTGCGGATGGAGAGGCAAGTTATTCGAAATATTGCCCAGCCAGAAATAAACGCAGCGGGAGTTGCTACAAAGAATCTCGCTAATCTTCGCCAAGTCCTTGCCCATCATTCACCCCCAACAAGACAACCTGCAGG
>JASJGT010000003.1:0-7871 GCA_033791405.1 Desulfuromusa sp. | reverse complement strand
TTTTATGTGGTCCTGGTTGCAGGACTTCACCGGCCAGATGCTGTGTGATGACTGGGCTGTCGGCTGGCTCAACCGCGACCGAGATAATCTGCTTCCCTTTGGTCTTTTTGATGTAGCGTGAAATCCCGCTGATGGATCCGCCGGTACCGACTCCGGAAATCAATATATCGATCTTTCCATCAGTGTCATCCCAAATTTCCGGTCCGGTCGTCTGTTCGTGGATTGCCGGATTAGCTGGATTCTTAAACTGGTGCAGCAACAGGTAATGTGCAGGCTTCAATTCAGCCAACTGTTCGGCTTCAACAATGGCACCAGACATTCCTTTGGCACCAGGAGTCAGAATCAGGGTGGCACCAAGGGCTTTAAGAACCTTGCGGCGTTCAACACTCATGGTATCTGGCATGGTCAAGGTAATTGGAATCCCTTTGGCCGCAGCCACAAAAGCTAAAGCAATTCCTGTGTTGCCGCTGGTTGGCTCGATAATTTCCATCCCCGGTTTGAGGGAGCCACTTTTCAATGCGTCCCAAATCATTGCGGCGCCGATCCTGCATTTGACCGAGTAGGCCGGGTTACGTCCTTCAATTTTACCGTATACATTGGCTCCGTTCGCCGGAACTACATGATTCAAACGGACTAATGGAGTTCTACAGATCGACAGCGAATTATCAGCATAAATCTTACCCATCATTTTCTCCTTTGCGCTACGATCTTCAGTGGTGTTCATGTGGGTTTTGTCGGAAAAATAAACTAATGTGTTGTAGTGTGTTTAAGTAGTGTAGTTAATGATAGTATGATAGTCAAGAATAGTAATTATTATTGTTCATTCCATTTCGTAAGAATAGAAATGGCGGTTTCATTGATGGTTACAGCTGGTCAGTGATTGGAGTCGCAAGCTGCAACAATACGTTTGACGTTATAACGTTAAAGAGCTATTTTTCAAACAGGGGATATATTTGTTATGACTGAACTATCAAAAAAATCAACGGTTTACTTTGGTCCTGACAATCATCAGGTATTATGTATGAAAGCTACATGTCGTAGTGGGGTGTAGAATTAATAGCTTGTCCGAGTATCCAGAATGACGGTAAAAAACTATATCATCAGGTCGATTTCTGAATCAGATCTGGATGCTGTTGTGCAAATTGAACAGGATTGTTATCCACATCCATGGTCGCTTCAACAGTTTTTTCAGGAACTAGAGAACCCGGTTGCTTCAATCCTTATTTGTGAAATTGAAGATAAAATTGTAGGCTATATCTGCTATTGGTTGATCGTTGGTGAAATGCAGATTCTGAATGTGGCGACAGCACCCCAAGTACGGCGTAAAGGGGTTGCGGCACAGTTACTGGAACAAGCGTTTAAGCGTTGTGTGTCAGCTAACCTGCTTTCTGCCTGGCTTGAGGTTCGGGCTGCAAACCAGGCGGCCATTACCCTTTATCAACGTCATGGATTTAAACAGAGTGGAATCAGAAAATCATATTACCGAGATGGTGAAGACGCTATAATTATGGTCAAAGAGTTCAATAATAGCTAGTTACGGGAGATAACTTAATGAAAAACATCAAGACGATTGTCCTGTCAAATCAGGAAATATCGCCTGGTTACTTTCGGATGAAAATTCTGGCTCCTGGTTATAGTCAATCATCCAAGCCCGGGCAATTTGTCATGTTTCGGGTGCAGCGTTCTTTGCCTCCATTGTTGCGGCGTCCATTCGGAATTTTCCGCGTTGGGTTCATGCCGGCAGATTGTGAAGGGATGCCAGCGAAGGAATTTATTGAACTTATTTACAAAGTTGTTGGGAGCGGAACGGAAATTATGCAAAGACTTCATCACGGTGATCCGGTTGAATTGCTGGGACCGTTAGGTGAGGGGTTTGATTTGGGAGATCCAGACGAAGAAAAAATTCTCGTCGGTGGTGGAATCGGTCTTGTGCCACTCTATCCGTTGGCGGAAAAACTGGTTGAAAACTCCAGAGTCCGACTATTGATGGGTGGACGTACACGGGATGACATTATTGTGGTGACAGAATTTGAGCGGCTTGGTGTTGGAACCTACGTTTCTACTGAAGATGGAAGTTTAGGAGAAGAGGGGCTGGTCACCCGGGTTTTAGAGCGAAAACTCGATAAATATCCAAAGTCTACAGTTTATGCCTGTGGACCGATGCCGATGATTGAGGCTGTGCAGAAGATTTGCCATGAACGTGGGACACCACTACAGGTTTCCCTTGAAGCTTTGATGGCCTGTGGGGTTGGAGCTTGTCTTGGTTGTGTGGTTAAGGGGGCAGGGCATACTGAGGTGAAACCTCGTTATCTATGTACCTGCACAAGTGGTCCGGTTTTTAATGCTGAAGAACTTGATTGGAGTAAAGACAAAGTTGAAAAGATGGAAAGTGGGGGTTGCAAATGATGAAATCTGGCGAAAAGAAAATGCAGCCAAAAATGGAAGTGGAGATTGCTGGAATCAAGTTGAAAAATCCAGTTATGCCCGCATCTGGAACCTTTGGTTATGGCAAAGAATATGCTCCCTATCTCGATTTGAATCAACTGGGGGCTGTCGTTACCAAGGGAATGTCGCTTAATCCGAAGGCCGGAAATAATACTCCCCGTATTTGTGAAACAGTCAGTGGGATGCTCAATGCGATTGGCCTGCAGAACGTCGGTGTGGATGCTTTTATCAAAGACAAAATAACTTATCTTGAGCAGTTTGATACCCCGGTTATTGTCAACTTTTTTGGTAATACGCAAGATGAATATGGTGAAGTTGCCGCTCGTTTAGATGATGTTCCAGGTGTTGCTGCTTTGGAAATGAACATTTCCTGTCCTAATGTTAAGCACGGCGGGATCATCTTCGGGACTGATCCCAAGGCCGCTTTTGCTGCAGTTTCTCTGGTGCGGAAACGGACAACCAAGCCGCTAATTGTTAAATTAACCCCCAACGTGACCGACATTCAGATCACTGCCAGAGCTGCCGAGGATGCCGGTGCTGATGCTTTAAGCCTGATCAACACCCTGACGGGGATGGCGGTTGATGTCAAAACCCGTAAGCCACGCTTAGCTAATACTATCGGCGGTTTGTCCGGTCCGGCCATTCGACCAATTGCCGTACGCTTGGTACATCAGGTGGTGCAGGCGGTTCAAGTACCAGTGATCGGCATTGGTGGTATCTCCCGTGCCATGGACGCGCTGGAGTTTTTAATTGTTGGAGCTAAGGCTGTTCAGGTAGGAACTGCCAATTTCGTCGATCCAAACGCTATGGCAACAATCATTGCCGATTTGGAAGATTTCTGTCGGGAAGAGGGAATTGCAGATATTAACGATTTGATCGGAACCCTGGAGCTGTAGTTCTTTCCGATATAGCTATATTTCCATTTTATATTCTTTCTGAGTACATTCTTCTATGGACGTTATTGCAACCCATGTAAATGCTGATTTTGATGGCCTTGGTGCCATGATTGCGGCAAAACGACTTTATCCCGAAGCACTCTTGGTGTTTCCCGGAGGTCAGGAGCGTGGGCTGCGTGATTTTCTGCTCCATAGCACTCTCTATGCCTATGATGTTAAGCGAATACGCGATATTAACTTGAGTGAAGTGACCAGGTTGATTCTTGTTGATGTGCACAGTTCGGTCAGAATTGGGCAATTTGCAGAAATCATCGATAAACCCGATCTGGAAATTCATATTTACGATCACCATCCGGCTGATGAACACACGATTCAGGGGAAAGTTGAGTTTATCCAAGAGGTTGGTGCAACCACAACGATCATGACACAGCTGTTTATGGAGCGTGGGATTGTCCCCACGGCTGATGAAGCGACAATGATGATGCTTGGTCTCTATGAAGATACGGGGCATTTGCTCTTTTCTGGGACCACTCCAAAAGATTTTCAGGCGGCAGCTTTTTTGTTAGAGCATGGCGCAAAACTGAATACAGTGGCAGATTTTCTGGTTCGGGAAATGACCTCTGAACAGGTTGATCTGCTGAATGAATTACTGAAATCGTGTCAAAAAATCATTGTCAATGGTATTGAAATTGCCATCGCTTATGCCTCCATTGATTATTATGTGGGTGATATCTCGAGCTTGGTTCATAAGCTTATGGATATTGAAAATCTCAATGTTTTGATTGTTGCCGTACGGATGGAAGATCGTATTTTTCTGGTGGGTCGTTCCCGCTTGCCAGAGATGCATATTGGTGAGTTTTTTCAGGAGTTTGGTGGTGGTGGTCATGCTTTTGCCGCTTCGGCCACCGTTCGTGATTTACCTCTGGCACAACTGCTCGACCGGATTGAAGAATTACTCCACAAACATGTTCGTTCGCGTTGTGAGGCGCGGGATTTAATGTCTGCACCGGTCAAGACCTTATCTGATAGTTCAACTCTGGATACTGCTCGTGGATTGATGACCCGCTTTAATTTTAATGCCATTCCTATCCTGAATGATCTGCTGCAGGTTGTCGGGATTATTACCCGCCAAGTGGTTGAAAAAGCCGCCCATCATAAGTTATTAAAAATGGCTGTCAGTGAGATGATGAATACCGATTTTCAACAGGTACCACCGGATGCCTCTTTGACGGATTTGCAGCAGGGAATCATTGAGCACAATCAGCGCTGTATACCGGTTGTTGACGCAGGGACTTTAGTCGGTGTTGTGACCCGTACAGATTTACTCCGCTATATGTTGGGGGATCGAAGTTTAGTTGCAGGTGAGTTTCAGGGGGTTCCTGACCGGAGCGGATTACAATTAAAGCGGAAGAATCTGCAGCGGTTGCTGGAAACTCAATTGCCGGAACCGATTAGAGTATTGTTGCAGCAACTCGGTGAGGTGGCAGATCAACTTGGATTGCGGATTTATCTGGTTGGAGGATTTGTTCGTGATCTGCTGTTGCGGCAGCCTAATCTGGATGTCGATGTTGTGGTTGAGGGAGACGGAATCATCTTTGCCGAGGCTTTTGCCAAAACAACACCGTGTCGTGTTCGAACTCATGAAAAATTTGGCACAGCAGTGATTGTTTTTCCTGATGGATTTAAGGTTGATATCGCCTCAGCTCGGCTTGAGTATTATGATCGACCTGCTGTACTGCCGCGAGTCGAACATGCATCGATTCGACATGATCTCTATCGGCGCGATTTTACCATCAATACCCTGACATTATCACTTAATCAGGATAGTTTTGGTCAAATGCTGGATTTTTTTGGCGGCCAACGTGATCTTAAAGATAAATCAATCCGGGTACTGCACAACTTGAGTTTTATTGAAGATCCGACTCGGTTATTTCGTGCCGTTCGTTTTGAACAACGATTGGGGTTCTGTATCGGTCGACAAACCGAACGGTTAATGCGCGGTGCAGTGCGGTTGAAGTCGGTCAAAAAAATTGCTGGTGTCCGGATTTTAAATGAATTAGAACAAATTCTGGACGAGCCTCGGGTGGTTCCGGCATTGGCGCGTTTGGAGCAGTTTGATCTGTTAAAATTTATCGATCCTCAGCTCCGTTTTGAGAAAAAAACCGGCAGTTTAGTTATCGCCGCTGAGCGAGCCAGTAGTTGGTTTGATTTACTCTATACCGGTGAGAGTTATCGGCGTTGGTTGGTGTATCTCCTCTGCTTGTTCGATAATTTATCGGATAAAGGGGTCGTTAGGGTGAGTTCCTGGCTCGGGGTGCAAACAAGGGATCATGTCGTGCTGCTTGAACAGTTTCCCGCGTCAAAACAGCTTCTTAAGATGATTAAGTTGCATAGAAACGGGCAGGGTGAACCAAAGAATAGTGACATATATTCCTGGTTCGATGGTTATTCTTTGGAAGTGATTCTCTATCTGATGGCGCGTAGCGAGAATGAAAAACTCCGCAAATGGATTTCGCTGTATATGACCAATTTGCGCAAGGAAAAAGTAATCCTCGACGGTGCGGCTCTCATTTCTCTAGGATTTCCACCCGGGAGATATTTCCAGGATATCTTTAAAGTGCTCCTGGATGCTCGGTTGAATTTGGAAATCAAAACTCGTGAAGAGGAAATTTTATTGGTTAAACAGAAATTTTCTGTGGCTGATGGTTCTCCCTCTAGTTGACCCAATGATGCTTGTCGATTAAACTACCCTGCTGTTCGATTTTTGCACTGTTTGAGTCTGAATGTTTGAGCTTTATTCGGGAGTTTTAATATCCATGGAAACGATTGTTTCTAAAATTGCAATCATGCTGGTTCCTGCTTTGTTGGCAATTATTCTGCATGAAGTGGCACACGGTTATATTGCTGAGCGGTTTGGTGACCCGACCGCGCGGTTGCTGGGTCGTTTAACCCTGAACCCGTTAAAGCATCTTGACCCCATTGGGACTATTGCGATTTTTATTTTTGGATTTGGTTGGGCACGTCCAGTTCCGGTGAATCCCGGAAATTTTCGCCGACCACGTCGTGACATGATCTGGGTTGCCCTTGCCGGGCCGGCAACAAATTTATTATTAGCGATCTTCTCTGCTCTGTTGTTGCGGGGATTAGGGATGCTAGATCAAGGTTCATTCGGAGCTTCACAGTCTTATATCCTATTTACCACCCCGGTTAAGATGATGCTTGGGTTCAGCCTTTACATCAATATTCTGCTGGGTGTTTTCAACCTGATTCCTTTGCCGCCATTAGACGGAGGAAGAATCTTGACTGGTATTCTTCCTGAACGTCAAGCTGCACTGGTCAGCCGATTGGAACCATTTGGTTTTGTGTTGATTATATTTTTAGTTTTTTTTACCGATGTGTGGTCGCTGATCCTCGGTCCGATCATTAACGCCCTGGTCGTCTTTATGGCCGGAGATGAAACACGGTTGGTTGAACAAGCTATCCGTTTCTTGTTTGGTCACTGAATAGTATGTCAATTCAGATCCGTTTAGAAAACTTTTCTGGTCCCCTCGATCTCTTATTGCATCTGATTAAAAGTCATGAGATGGATATCTACGATATCCGAATTGTTGAAATTACTGAGCAATACTTGACCATTATTGAACAGATGCAACAACTTGATCTTGATGTCGCCGGAGAATTTCTCCTAATGGCGGCAACTCTTGTCCATATCAAGTCAAGAATGTTATTGCCGGTTAGTGAGGATATTGTAGAGGAAGAAGAGGATCCACGTGCTGAACTGGTGAAAAGATTACTCGAGTATCAGCGTTATAAGGATGTGGCTGAATTGTTTCAGCAATTACCGCAGCTGGAACGGGACATATTTCTAGGTCAATTTCAGTTGGCCGATTTTTTTGAAGGCGACAGCGCAGAAAATGAAGTTGCGATAGGCATCTACCAACTTGCAGATGCTTTTCACCAGTTGTTGAAGGATCAGCCCGTGGAGTCTTTTCATGAGGTGGTTCGTGAATCTCTTTCGGTGGCAACTTATATCGAACGTATTGTTGACAGACTGACAGAGAAAAAACGACTCTCCTTTCGGGAAATGTTTTCTGCTAAGTTTTCCCGCAATGAATTAATTGTTACTTTTCTAGCGACTCTGGAATTAGTGAAGATGCACGTCGTCAATATTGAGCAGGTCGATGATTTTAGTGAGATCTGGCTGGCTCTAACGATTCCTCCTGACCAGTTATCACAAATTTCTCCTGAAAAGGATCTGCTTGGTTATGAATAATTTTCGACAACTTGTCGAAGCATTTATTTTTGCTTCTGATGGCCCCTTATCACTTGATCGGCTGTCTGTTCTGGCAGAACAACCTAAAGCCCTGATAAGGCCTGTTGTAGAACAGTTATTGCAAGATTATGCTGCTTCTGAGCGAGGTTTTTATCTTGCTGAGGTTGCTGGTGGTTATCAGTTCAGAACTGTCGTGGAACTTGCCCCCTGGTTGCGAAAATTGAGTAAAGACCGTGCCGCCAGATTCTCAAAGGCAG
>JASJGT010000002.1:0-10277 GCA_033791405.1 Desulfuromusa sp. | reverse complement strand
AGGGAGTAACTACGTCCCTTTTCGCAAGTGCGGTTAAGAACTTGTGATGGAATCTGAAAGATTAAGTGGATGGGGTTTGTATGGAAGGGGTCATCGATATCTGTGAATATTCCAGCCAGCATATTCACAACAACCAGAACCAAAAATCATTATCTTACTTTATACCGCAACAGTCAAGCTTAATAAAATGCAACTTAGCGAAATACCGCAAGAAAGTTAAATTGGTTCGTCGGTAAAAGGCTAATTAAAATGCATTTTCGAGATGGCTACCATACCGATCATTTCATGAAACTGAAGAGCAACCCAATACACCAAGCAAGGTTCATTTCAAAGAGGAAATGGTTTTTTAGTGTCATCGAGGATTCTGTCGGGCTTCACATAAACCGATTGCAAAATCGATTGATCGGCTCATGCCTCAGTTTTGGCGCTGTTGGCACCACCGATATTCCAGAATTGGACTGATTTTTTTTAAACAGCGCTTCAGCTGCCGAGTGTGTCAATGCCCCTTGGTTCATGCAGGATCGTAAAAGAAAGAAACGCACGGAAAAGCCCACCATGGAACGTCATGTCAATCCGAACGGTAAGCCGCCAGTTCCTGTTCAAGTTCTGACTTTTCAGCAAATGGGAGTTTATCAATCAACCCAAGTTGAGAATAAACCCTCAGCAACGACTCTGCCTGCAAGCCGGCGTAGGTGACATCCGAATCGACAATCTTTCGTCCGAGGATTTCTTCGAGCATCGTCTTGCGGTAAACGGGCTTCTGTGCCGCCGTGGATTGCGTGCCATATTGATTCAGGTTAGAAGCAAAAATCCCAGCTGCGCTGACCGGCAAAAAATCTTCATAACGCAAACCTTCGTAATCCACATAGCCTAATCGAACCAGGTCATTGATGTCGGTGCTGGTGATGTCGTCTTTGACAGCGAGTCCTTTCACCGCTGTGGTGTAACGACCATAAACAAATTTCTGCGTCAATAATTCCGGCAGCGTCTTGGGAAACGGTGCGAAGAACTGTGCATACAGCGTTTCATACGCAGCAAAATCCCTTTTAGCCAGCCCCAGGTTATTTTCCTTGGCCACCTCCGCTTCCGCGAGGCAACGGTCGTATAGTTGCCGCCCCTTCGGTGTCGTCGCATAGAAGCGCTGTTCAATCTCCCCGAACCGCGCCGTATGCACAGTATCAACCACAGTCCCATCCGCGTTGCGAAATTTCACCGGTTCGGTCAACGCCTTATACGCATCTTGCCGCAACAGCAGCGGCGTATCCTCTGCCGGGCCTTCGGTATAATCTTTGAAGCCAGCGTGCTTTAACTGGCTCAACTCCAAATCAGCTTGACACAAGCGGCGCGTCAACTTTTCCACCAACTGCATGACGCTATCTACCGTCACCAGCCCTGCCTGAAAAGTATCAATTTGTGCGTTGGTCAGATGCTTAAAGTGCAGCCTCAGATGGTCGCGATCCGCTACATGGACCTGACGATTCAACGTCGTATTGGCGCGATCTCGAAACGTGGCGTCATCCATCTCCCCCATGCAGAACTTCATCGCCGCCGTGTAAAGATCGATGCAAAACGTATTCGGCGTCAGATGATTCAAGTGGTGTGACTCGAAACACGCTATATCTGCCGCGATCTTGAAGCCCGCAGCGCAAAGATCTTTATAGAGCTGGTAATCGCGTGCCTGACCCATCCATTTAAAAATACGATTCACACTTTCGGCAATGAGCGCAGTTGCATCATCCCAGTTAAGCCCGCCTTGTTGCTCATTCTTGGCGACCAATTCTTTGGCCTTCACAGAAAACACTTCACGCGGCTCCAGCAACGCTTCAATACGGGCTTTGGTGGTCGGATCAAAATAATCCGTCATCAACAAAGAACAGAAAACGCGATGTGAGGGATTGAGTTTGGAGCGAAAGGCTGTCGCGACAATGGGCTGGCTCTTTTCCCCGACGTTGGTCATGTCGTAGAAATTGTGTGGTTCCATCGCGAATGCCGCGAACAAGCGAGCGATCCACCGATATTCGGATGCTTTACCAATCCGGATCGCGCCGTGCCGTTCGCCGCTAGTTTTGTTGAGTTGTTCGTCAGAAATAGTGAAACCGACATGAAGCTGGCTGAGCAACGCATAAACCGTCTTGTTGCACTCGTGATTAACTAGCAGCGACTTGTCGTAAAGCGGCACTTCCTGCCCGAACATCTGCGAAAGTTCAGAGAAAAGCCGGTTCTGCATCTGAATTTTGTCAGCAAAAATGATACTCATAGATTTTTAGCGCCCCCTAAAACGCATCTAACTTGATAAAAACTGCTTTTCCAGAGGATGCGGGGCACGGTAAGACCACTCCATCCCCGTCGATTCTGAAATCAAGCATGTATTCCTGTATATAACAACAGGCTGCGAAACGCAGTCAATCAAACCTGCCGTAGCAGCGACACCATATCTGAGAAAAAACGAGCTATTCCAAGCACAAAAAAATAACCCACCCGCTCTCTTGCCACCTGTTCTTTATGCACTACAATTAAGGTAACACTCACAGGTTCAGTCCTTATTCTGCCGATGCAAGAATGGTAGTGAACAGCATGAAAGAAAAACAACGAAACCAACTTATTCAAAGTATGCTCGACCCGTCATTTTACGATCATCCGGTGACCGGGATCGAGCTCGTCGAAACACATATCTCATGGATTTTTCTGGCAGGAGATTTTGCCTACAAACTTAAAAAACCGGTCAATTTTGGATTTCTTGATTTCTCTACTCTGGAAAAGCGGCGGCATTTCTGCCAGGAAGAACTGCGCATCAACAAACGTTTCGCTCCACAGCTTTATCTCGAAGTTATACGGATAGGTGGAAAGCATGACAGATTGAAATTGAACGGGAAACCGGCACTTGATTACGTGGTTAAAATGAAACGCTTTCCGCAACAAAAACAACTTGACCGGATGCTGGCAGCTGGGCAGTTAACGAATAATCATATCGAAAAGTTTGCGGAAAAAATTGCCCAGATTCACAAGCACGCCCCGGTTGCTAAAACAAACAGAAAATTCGGCTCACCGCAAGCGATTATCGATCCGATTTTGCAAAATTTCATACAGATTCGACGCTTTTTACCCGACCCCACTATGCTACGACAGGTTGATCGGCTGGAAGAATGGAGCCGGGATGCATACACACGGCTGGAGCCAATCTTCCTGCAACGTAAATCCGAAGGATTCATCCGTGAATGTCACGGTGATACTCATCTGGCCAATATGGCCTGGTTTGATAGCGCTCCGCTGCTCTTTGACTGTATTGAATTTAACGAGAACCTGCGCTGGATTGATCCGATCAGTGATGTCGCCTTTTTGGCAATGGATCTGGATGACCGGGGAGAAAGCGCACTTGGCTGGCGCTTTCTCAATCGTTACCTGCAAGAAAGCGGAGATTATCCGGGGATGACACTCCTCAATTTTTACAAAGTTTATCGGGCGATGGTGCGTGCCAAAGTCACCTGCCTGCGCCTCTCCCAGTCAGATCTTAGCGAAGCAGAACGTAATGATGACCTGGAACTACTGCAAAGCTTTCTGAAGCTTGCAACTGAGTATATGACTCCTCAGCTTCCACCACTCATCATCACTCACGGTTTGTCTGGATCAGGCAAAACCAGTTTTGTTAATGAACTAGCCCCGCTCAGTAATGGAATCTGTCTCCATTCTGATCTGGAGCGAAAACGCCTGTATCAGCTGGCTCCCACAGAAAATAGTCATTCTCCAATTACTGGTGGCATTTACAGCACAGCAGCCAGTATAAAAACATACTCTCAGCTGCTTGAATTAGCCGGTATCCTCTTAAAAGCAGATATCCCAACCATTGTAGACGCAACCTTTATCAAACAATCGTCACGCGAGCAGATGCGCCAACTTGCATTGAAACGGCAGGTTCCGCTAGTCATCCTCGACTTTCCACTGGCTGAAAAAGAGTTACGTCAACGGGTCAAGTTGCGTGCTGGGCAAACGAAACAGGTTTCAGAGGCAACCGAGGCTGTTCTCGATAATCAACTGACTGACGAAGAACCGTTAGTCGCTAGAGAAACACACCATGTGATCTCTATCAATCCAAACACTGAAGTGGAGAAAGTAGCCAAGCAGCTCAAAAAACAAGCTAAAACATTTACTCTCAACTGACTTGGCACACCCTGCCCAGGAAGGATTTCGACATGCACAGTGATACCGAGATTGTCCAACAGGCTCAGCCTAAACCAATCGGTCTGATAGCCGATCAGCTTGGCATCGATAAGAACGACCTGCTCCCCTATGGTCGAGAGATGGCTAAGGTTCACATCAATGCCTTACAGCGGCCAAGCAGCAAGCAGGGGCATTTGATTCTGATTTCGGCAACTACCCCCACCGCTGCCGGAGAAGGAAAAACCACAACCACAATTGGCCTGGGACAGGCCTTTGCCAAGCTGGAAAAATCGGTCTGCTTGGCACTGCGCGAGCCCTCCCTCGGCCCCTGTTTGGGAATGAAAGGGGGCGCCACCGGCGGTGGCTACAGCCAGATTCTGCCAGCTGATCGAATCAACCTACACTTCACCGGCGACTTTCACGCCATCACCAGTGCTAACAACCTACTTTCGGCGGTGATCGATAACCATATCTATCAAGGCAATGAGTTGAACATCGATCCGCGCCGGGTGCTCTGGCGAAGGGTGATCGATATGAACGACCGCAGTCTGCGGCATATCGTATTGGGGCTGGGGGGGAAACTGCAGGGTATCCCGCGGGAAGGAGGATTTGACATTACCGCCGCCTCCGAAGTGATGGCGATGCTCTGTCTGGCATCCAGTTTGGATGACTTTTGCCAACGCCTCGAAAATACTCTGGTCGCCTTTACCTACAGTGGTGAGCCGGTTTTTGCCAAACAGCTGCATGTCACTGGGTCCATGCTCGCCCTGCTGCGCGACGCGATCCATCCCAACCTAGTGCAGAGTCTGGAAGGAGTTCCAACATTGGTACATGGCGGCCCTTTTGCCAATATTGCCCATGGTTGCAACAGTCTGCTGGCAACCCGGATGGCTCAGCACCATGCCGACTGGACCATCACTGAAGCCGGTTTCGGCTTTGATCTGGGGGCGGAAAAATTCTTTGATATCAAGTGCCGGCTCGGCAATCTGGATCCGCAGGCGGTTGTGTTGGTGACCACCACCAGAGCGCTAAAATTGCACGGTGGGAAAAAGAAGGACAAGCTCGGTGATAAGGATTTAACAGCGCTACGAAAAGGATTGGAGAATCTCGACAAACATATCGAGAGTGTCCGCAAGTTCAACATGCAGCCGGTAGTCGCTCTCAACCGTTTTGCCGGCGACAACTCTGCGGAGTTAGAGCTGATCAAAGCCCGATGTCAGGAACTGAACACCCCCTTTGCAGTTTGCGACCATTATGCCAGCGGAGGCAAAGGAGCAATAGAACTGGCTGAACAGGTGATGCAGGTTGCCAACCAGAGTCAGCCCTACCGTCCCCTCTATTCTCTCGATCTGCCCGTCGAAGAGAAGGTACGGATCATCTGCAGGGAGATGTACGGAGCTGATGATGTTGCTTTCACCAAACAAGCAGCCAAAGATTTGCGTCAAGTGCAGCAGCTCGGTTTTGACCAGCTACCGGTCTGTATCGCCAAAGCCCCCGGTTCCTTATCAGATGATCCCAATCTGCTCGGACGTCCACGCCATTTTGATATCACCGTGCGCAGCATTCAGATCAATTCCGGAGCCGGTTTTCTGGTGGTTCTTACTGGAGACATCTTGCGGATGCCAGGATTGCCGAAACATCCGAGTGCTGAACGTTGGCAGTTACAGAAAGATGGGTCAATTCATGGCTTAAGCTGAGTCTCATCTGCAAAACTGACGGTTAGTTTCCCTTAGTTTTACAATATTTATATGATTAGTCGGAAAATGATATTGATTTATGCTATGGCGGGAATGTATGTATAGCGCTCTCTGAAGAACTGAGCCAATAAAATAAGTAGCGAGGGAAGCAAATAGACACCACCACCCAGACACAGTTTCCATTGTTCAGATTGCTGATCGGTTCCGTTTGCATCAGTTTCTCCCCTATCTTCATCAAACTTGCTGCACTCCCGCCTGACAGTGCCGGATTCTACCGAATGCTGTTTGCGGGGCTGTCACTGGCAGTGTTAATGCTGTTGCGTGGAGAGAGTCTGAAGATGGCACAACGGCCGCGGTTACTGCTCTGTTGCGCCGGGGTGATTCTCGCCATCGATTTCATGTGCTGGCATCGTAGTATCGAGCTGGTCGGACCTGGGTTTTCAACCCTACTGGGCAACTTTCAAGTTTTCTTCACCGCGCTGTTCTCCTGGTTGTTCCTCAAACAGAAAATCTCCAAAATGTTCATGCTAGCGGTGGCTATGGCTCTCTGTGGGCTGCTGTTTATCACTGGAGTGGACTGGAAAACTATTGCGGATGGCTATAAACTTGGGATTTTTCTGGGACTGCTGACAGCTGTCTTCTACTCCGGCTATATCCTGTTGATCAAAGCGTCGATGGACGACAGTTCGGTCAGCAGCGTTCCGGCCATGCTGACGGTTGCAATCCCTTGTTCCCTACTGCTCGCAGTTATCACGCCACTCAACGGAGCATCATTTGCCATTCCCAGTAACAATTCGCTCTTCGCTCTGATCGGTGTCGGAGTGGTCAGCACCACCATCGGCTGGTCATTAATTTCATCGGCAATAAAGCATATTCAAGCCACCGTTGCCGGGCTGATTCTCCTGCTGCAACCAACCCTCGCCCTGATCTGGGATACCCTCTTCTTTGGCAGGCCGACTAGGGGAATAGAGGTCTTCGGTATCCTGCTGATTCTATCGGCCATCTATATCGGCTCGTACCGAAGATAGACTGCCCGGAAGGAAACGACGTTGAACCTCGATACCATCATCATTGCCCTCACCTGGGGACCTCTCTCCAGTTACCTGATCCTGCGCACCTTGGATAGCGGGCTGGCGATTATCTTCTGCCTGCACGGCCTGCTGATGACCCGCTGGAAACGGCTGGCAAACAAAGCCAAGCCAGGGCAGATCAGGTACGGAATTATTTTGCGTCTGCTGTTTCGGGTTGTTCTCTATGGGATTTTGTTCGGTTACTTATTAGAGATGGGCGATAATCTGATCCAACGGAAGTTCCATTTCAATTACCAGGGATCAGGCGGTCTTCTCTGGGGTGGGGTGGCGTCTATAACAGCCATTTTCTTCCTGCGCGCATCTTGGCGAAGAATGAAAGTCATCTGGAAAATGACTCACGAATTCGACTATGCTGATAAACAACAGAGAACATTTCTATTAAAAGGATAAGAAGTCCACCGCTGCCCCTTCCTGAGCATCAACAGACTGAGGTAATCTCGTATTCCCGAACGGTACCACTTTCAAGATGAATCAGATCACCACACTGCTTGCCGAGCAACTCTCTGCCAAGAGGCGACGCAGGGGTAATAACCATGACCTCACTTCCGTCGAACTCCAAGCGCAACCCTCCCGCGGCAGGACCAAGAAAAACTAGCCTACTGCGCCCCTCATCATCATCCAGTTGCACCACCGCCGTCAGTCGAATCACTGACTTTGCAGAAAACATCTGTAAAGCAAGTTGTTGGAACACCTGTAGCGCCTGTAAAATCTCCTGCGCACGATTAGCCTGTCCCTGCGCAAGATAGGACGCTTCAAGACCGAGGGTGGCATATTTATTATCGGGGATATTTTCATCGTGGGTTGCGGCGGCATGAGCTGTTTTTGCCGCTTGCAGCTGCAAGGCGTGATCAGCCGTCAATCTGGCAATAATCTGCTCACGCAAGGCTTCTTTGTGTATCAATTTCTCAGTCAATTTTTTTCGGCGGCGGCCAAGGAAAATTCAAGTGCATATTGAGCATGCAATGCGGCGGTATTAAACAAGGGCAGATCGGTATCTTCTTGATGAACCAGAAGTGGAATTTCGGTACAACCAAGGATCACCCCCTGTGCACCCTGCTCACGTAGTTTATCAATAATGGTCAAATAATTTTTCCGCGATTCCTCAGTAAATTTTCCCTGGCACAGTTCATCGAAAATAACTTGATGGATATATTCGCGATCTTCCTCTTCTGGAATGACAACATCCAGATCAAATTTATCCAACAGCCGTTTCCGATAAAAATCTTCTTCCATCGTGTAGCGTGTTCCCAACAAGCCAATTTTTTCTAGCCCCTGAGCCTTGATTGCGCTGCCAGCGGCATCGGCAATATGGAGTAATGGAACATTGATGCGTGATTCAATAATGGGCGCTACTTTATGCATCAAGTTGGTACAAATCAGAATAAAATCTGCCCCCGCCTGCTCTAATCCGTACGCGGCATCAGCGAGTTTTTTTCCCGCTTCTTCCCACTGGCCTTTAACCTGGAATTGTTCAATTTCAGAAAAATCGACACTATTCATCAAAATCTTTGCCGAATGGAGACCACCAAGCCGCTCCCGCACCCCCTCATTGAGAAGTTGGTAATAGAGAACTGTCGACTCCCAACTCATTCCACCCAGTAATCCGATGGTTTTCATTACAACCTCCTGTAAAAAACGGCCCGGCCAACAGAAAATAACATTAAAACAATTGACCAGAAATAATACTAAAGATTAATATTTATTATTACTACCATCAATAAGGAGTATCATCAAATGATTATGACAAACGTGAATACAGTTCCCGGCAAAAAAATTGTCGAGCATTTTGGCATTGTTCAGGGAAGTACGGTTCGGGCAAAGCATCTTGGACGTGATTTTATGGCCGGGTTGAAAAATCTGGTGGGTGGTGAGTTGAAGGGCTACACTGAACTGCTGCAAGATTCTCGCGAGGAAGCAATGAAGCGGATGGAGGAACAGGCTCGGCAGATGGGAGCTAATGCTGTCGTCAATATCCGCTTTGCCACTTCATCCGTAGCCCAAGGGGCAGCTGAGCTGTTTGCCTATGGCACAGCCGTCCGAGTTGAGTAGGAGACTATTATGGATATCCTGCTACAAAATTTTGATCTGGTTTTCTTTCTAATCCTGGCAATTCTCGGCTACACAGCGGGAAGTTTGGCAGAGAAACGCCATTATCGATCGATCATTAAACGGGAAAATGAACTGCTCAAAATGGCTGTTGTCACGGCAGAAGGCAGCTTTCCACCGGGACAAGTCAAGGAATCGGCCTTGGTTTCTGGTAGTGTCGTTGTCTCCATCGACTACTTCAAACGTCTTCTTGCCATTTTACGGAATATTTTTGGCGGGCGGGTCAAATCGTATGAATCTCTGGTCGATCGAGCCCGCCGGGAAGCAATCCTACGCATGAAAGAAAGTGCCAAAAAACAGGGTGCACATATGATCATCAACATGCGCCTGGAAACAGCGACAATAGGTAGAAATGCCAATAAAAAGAAAACTGTCGGCAGTATTGAAGCAATCGCGTATGGCACGGCCATTGTTATGAATTGATGGCGTCGTGAAAAATCCAATCTCCTGTGTTACAGTAGCTTTTCAGGATCTCGGCATACATATGGTATGCCTTCACCCCTGAAAAACCACCGCGCCTTGTAGATTAAATTTCTTACTTAGCCATCGTTTTTTGAAACTATAGAGTCATGCAATTCACCCCGAAACAGTTGAACGACAATGTTAATGTCTCAAAAACCCACCCCCTGATTGAGCTGTTTTGGCTGATCGGCGGATTGATTGTTCTGGTCGGCCTTGTATTCCTCATCCTTGGAGTTACGACAGATTGGGCTGTATCAAAAACCCCAATCAAAATCGAAAACTGGATTGGTCATCTGGCTCTTGCTGAGTTCCCCGCAGATGAGAATCAGGCACTGGAGCAACGATTACAATCATTACTCGATAATCTGCCGGAAAATTCCCCCTTACACCAGTACAATTTCCATGTCTTTTTAGACGAATCCGATATTGTCAATGCAATCGCTCTTCCTGGTGGAAATATTGTCGTCTATGCAGGATTACTAAACGAGGTCAAATCGGAAAACGAACTGGCGATGGTTCTTGCTCATGAACTGGGTCATTTTGCCCACCGGGATCATCTGCGCGGACTAGGACGTGGACTGGGAGTTGCTGTTGCGGCGACGCTGCTATTTGGAGAAGAAAGTGCTGCCAGCAGTCTTGTATCAAAGACAATACTGACTTTTCAGGCGAGATATTCTCAGGATCAGGAATCGGCTGCAGATCAGTTTGGACTTGACCTACTCACCAAACGCTATGGGCATGCAGGCGGGGCAACAGATTTCTTTTC
>JASJGT010000001.1:0-3749 GCA_033791405.1 Desulfuromusa sp. | reverse complement strand
CCTCCACCGATAAGAATAGCATCAACTTTGTTGAGTAGGTTTTCAATAACAGTAATTTTATCACTCACTTTGGCACCGCCAAGAATCGCTACAAAGGGACGTTCAGGCTTTGCCAGTGCACCGCCAAGATACTGTAGTTCTTTCTCCATCAAAAATCCTGCAACCGCTGGCTGCAGCAGGCGCGCAACCCCCTCAGTTGAGGCGTGGGCGCGGTGAGCTGTGCCGAAGGCATCATTGACATAGATTTCACCCAGAGCAGCGAGTTGAGCTGCGAAAGCTGGATCGTTGTCCGTTTCACCGCCATGAAACCGAACATTCTCCAGAAGCATGACCCGTCCTGCGCTTAATTGATTGGCTAAGAGTTGGATGTTTTCGCCAATGCAGTCAGGTGCCATAATGATCTGTTGCCCAAGCAACTGACTCAAGTGTGCTGCTACAGGGCAGAGGCTAAAAGCTGGGTCTGGTTTACCCTTAGGGCGGCCAAGATGGGAGGCGAGAATCACTTTTGCCCCTTGGTCAATCAGATAGCGGATTGTTGGTAATGCGGCCTGGATACGGGTATCATCAGTAATTTCACCCTTATCATTAATTGGAACATTGAAATCACAGCGACAGAAAACCCGCTTACCCTTAACGTCGATATCTTTTAGTGATTTTTTGCTAAACATCGGTCTCTCCGGATAGGGATGATTCTTTATAACTATTCGATACAATCGGGACAGTCATCGATGGCTGTCCCGATTGTACTGTTGCATTGATATAACTCCTATTGATTGGCAATATAGCGTACCAAGTCAAAAACCCGATATGAATAGCCCCATTCGTTGTCATACCAGGTCAGGATTTTAACCATATTGCCACCAAGCACGTTGGTGATCAGGGAATCAAATGTTGAAGAGGCGGAAGAGCCATTGAAATCACGTGAAACCAAGGGGAGATCACAATAATCAAGAATACCTTTTAATTCATTTTCTGACGCCCTCAGCATGGCGGCATTAACTTCATCAATACTGGTTGATTTTTCGGTTTCAACAACCAGATCAACCAGTGAGACGTTCGGTGTCGGAACCCGAATGGCCATCCCATCAAGTTTCCCTTTAAGCAGAGGTAAAACCAAAGCCGTTGCTTTTGCAGCACCAGTTGTTGTCGGGATAATGTTGACCCCGGCAGCCCGAGCACGGCGCAGATCACTATGTGGTAGATCGAGGATTTTCTGATCGTTGGTATAGGAGTGGACTGTCGTCATCATGCCTCGAACAATACCGAAGTTCTCCAACAACACCTTGGCCACCGGAGCCAGACAATTGGTGGTACAGGAGGCGTTGGAAATGATACTATGCGCGGCAGGGTTGTACTCTGTCTCGTTTATTCCCATACAGACGGTGATATCGACATCTTTTCCCGGTGCGCTGATCACGACTTTTTTAGCTCCGGCAGTCAGATGTTGCGCTGCCTGATCGCGAGTGCGAAAAAAACCAGTCGCTTCAATGACGATGTCAACCCCAAGCTCTTTCCATGGGAGTTTACTTGGATCACGCTGGGTAAGACTTTTGATCGATTGGCCGTTAACGATCAGATTTTCTCCGTCAGTGTCAACCTGTCCCGAAAAGATACCGTGGACAGAATCATACTTGAATAGATGTGCTAGGGTTTTTGCATCGGTTAGATCGTTGATAGCAACCACATTGAAATCATTTGACTGACTGGCAATACGCAGGACATTTCTGCCGATTCGCCCAAAACCGTTAATTGCAACTTTTACTGACATTTATAGCCTCCTCGTGGGGTATTTAAAAAAAAGTGAGTCATTTCTTCAAGATTCGTAGTTATTTGCTACGTTCTTAAGAACCTCCTTCAAGAGTACATAAAAATACTCAGTTTGCAAATCCCTTTTACTGAAAATCGTCGCTGGCTTTCTTTCTTGCAGCCGGAGTCAATATTAGGTATAAGGGCAACGCTCCTGGGGGATGAAAGGAAACATCAAGTGCGGGTATGTTTGTTGGCCAGCGGTAGCCGTGGAAATAGTACCTTGATTGAGGTCGATGGTTGTCGCATCCTGATTGATGCTGGCCTGTCCGGGATAGAAACGGCGCGGCGTCTGACTACGGTTGGATTGACTTGTGACGATCTGGATGCAATCCTGGTGACCCACGAACACCATGATCATGTTGGCGGAATCGGTCCCTTGGCTCGTCGCCATAATCTACCTGTCCATATAGATCGGCAAACTCATGCCGCTTTACCAAAACTTGGCAATATTGCGGATCTGCAACTCTTTACTGCCGGGGATACCTTTTCTTTGCAAAACCTGCTCATATCATCATTCTCAACTACTCACGATGCTGTTAACCCGGTTGGCTTTACCATCCAGTCAGATGAAGGGAAAATTGGTTTCGCCACCGACCTTGGAATTCCGACCCGCCTGGTGGTTAACCAACTACAAGACTGTCGTGTATTGGTTCTGGAAGCCAACCACGATGAACAGATGCTGCAGGATGGCCCTTATCCCTGGGAATTAAAACAACGGATTCGTAGTCGCCATGGACATCTGTCGAATAACCAGTCGTGCCAATTGTTGGAAGGCATTTGCTGGCCTGGCCTTGAGGCGCTCTTTCTGGCACATTTAAGTGAAGAAAACAACTGTCCCGATCGTGCAGGACAACTGTTTCGTGAAACTTTGTCCGGTTGTGGCCATGCGCCAGAAATCATAATTGGACGACAGAGTCAGGCCAGTTTTTGTTTTGCGACCGAATCAGTTATGGTTTCCTGACCCTGGCAGATGTACTGAACCAATTAACCTGAATTTTCATATATTATCTCTTTTTGGGAGTCAAGATGGCCTGGAGAATTGTTGTAGGACTTAAAAGAGGTGTCAAAGATGCTCGTGGTGAACGGATTCAGCGTGAGCTAAAAGAGCATCTACAGATTGACCTTCCTGCGGTACGAACACTGGATATTTATACTGTAGATGCGGTGCTTAGCGATGCTGAAGTTGAACAAGTTGCCGCTGGCCCATTTTCTGATCCAGTTATTCAGGAATACGCAATTAATCAGCCTTTGGCAAGCTCTTTTGATATGCTGATTGAGGTCGGATTTCGGCCCGGTGTGACAGATAATCCCGGACGTACCGCCCGCGAGGCAATCCAATATCTGACCGGTCGCCGATTCGCAGAAGGGGAGGCGGTTTATACGTCCACTCAGTATCTGTTCACTGGATTGACCGATAAAGTTATTGCAGAAAAGATTGCTGCAGATTTTCTGGCAAATGGTCTGATCCAGCACTGGACAATTATATCCGCCGACGAGCTTGCTCAGTTCGGTGTTCCGCTCTCGGTTCCCAAGGTTATGAGTGATACCGCTCCGACAGTTCGTTCTTTGAGCCTGGAGTTGACTGATCAGGAATTGCTTGATATCAGCCGTCAGGGAATGTTGGCTCTGAATCTTGAGGAAATGCACAAGATCAAGCGCCATATTGCCGACCCACAGGTTGTTGCAGAACGGCAGGCGGTCGGTCTGGGGGCTGAACTGACTGATGTTGAGTTGGAAACCCTGGCACAGACCTGGAGCGAACACTGCAAACATAAAATTTTCTCGGCAAAAATTGAATACGAAGATGAACACGGAAATAAGCAGGTGATCGATTCTCTGTTTAAAACCTATATTGTCGGGGCAACCGATAAGGTTCGTGAGAATCTCGGTAAGAACGATTATTGCCTTTCGGTGTTTAAAGATAATGCCGGGGTGATTGA